>JAJSAJ010000210.1 GCA_024274855.1 Planctomycetota bacterium
GCCCCCGCTACCAACGCTATCTTGTTCGGCCCGGAAATCGTCTCATTTCCGGGCCGACCTTGTTTCTGGCTGGCAATTTGTAGGATTCCAGCCAAGTCCCCGTGAAGATCGATACGCAGCTCGTCCCGCCCGGGTTCCGGTGTGAGCACCACCTTCCCGATGAGCGCGCGCAGGTGTTCTGACGCTTCGGCACGCGCGTTCTTGCGATTCAGCGCCTCTTTCAGGTTCTCTACTTCTTCTCTGTAGCGGTTCGCCATGCTTTCTCCCGGCTGGACAAGGCTCTCGGGCGCGTCGACGATTCCGGCGGCCGCCGATGGGGATTGCAGTACGGGCTGCACGCGTTGCATCGGAACGCGCTCGCGAGAATCGGCTGGGCAGCCGACGACCTCGCGTCCTATCTGCTCGACCTTCACCTGAACGATCCCTGGGACACGTTCAACGAGCCGCTTGACGAGTACGGCGACGTGTTGGGCGACGACGGTCGTGCCGCCTGGTTCGAGCACGTGAGATCGCGGCTCGATGCGCTGCCCGATCTTCCCTTCGGCGCCAGCTTCGATGAATCGTATCCGTACCAGCGGTTGGCGGGCGTCCTCGCCGAGGAGGCGCGCGCCGCGGGCGATCGTGATGCGCTGATCCAGCTGGCAATGCGGACCTGCACCAGTGCCCGTGACTGTTACTGGATTGCCGAGCTGTACCTGGAACAGGGGAATACGGACAGGGCGCTGGAATGGCTGGACAAGGGCGACGCGACGGCGGACGAGAGAGCCCATGACCATTCATTGCGAGTCTCGGTGCATCGGGCCCGCGAGGAATGGGCGAGGGCGGCCGAGGCGCAACTCGAGCTTTTCAGGAAATCGCCTGGCATCGGTCATTTCCGGCAGCTCGAGGAACTCGCGGCGCGCGCGGGCCGGATCGAGCAGACAAAACTGCTTGCCATGGACTACCTTCGGTCCGGTCTGGACAGGGACCGTTGGCATGGGCCTGCCTGCGGCCTCACACTCGCAGAGATCCTGCACGCCGACGGCATCGTTGCCGAGGCCGTGGCGCTGGTCGATTCTCACGCCCGGAATCCGCAGGATCTGATCGACGCGGCCGGTTGGCTCATGGAGAACGATCCGTCCCAGGCTGCGGAATTCATGGCACGAGCCATCGAAGGGCACATCCAGCACAAGAACAAGGGCGGTTATCGGCAGGCCGTGGACTTGCTCATCGAGCAGCGGGAACTGTTCGACAGGGCCGGCGAGAACCGCTTTAACGAGTTTGTCACAGAGCTGCGGGAACGGCACAAGCCAAAGCGGAACCTGCAGGCGTTGTTGAACAATATCGCGGCGACCAGGACAGGACAAAAGCCGAAACGGTGACCTAAATCGAATGGTCTACTACGCTAACGGTCCGCTCTGTCTTTCGATGCCAGTTGACTGCGCGCTGAATCTGGCGCTGACGGGTGGTATTGGATAAGGGACAGATCTGCCGGCGCAGTCTACGCATAGACGCGAGGACAAAGACTTCGGCAGTACAGCTGACAGCTACATCGGCTTACTCCAGGATTTCGAGTCAATGGAGAAAAAGGCTGCGAAAGCGAGGAGTAGGGCTTTCGATCCTCTGGCGATCCGCCGTCCTCGCCGTCGGGGTCGACGCTAGACGAGTCTATATAGTATCCGGCGTTCGCGAATAAAGTATTCAGGTCGCGATATCCAGCGCTGCAACCAACGCTAGATAGCGTTGGCAGCTGCCCCCGCTACCACGAAACCAGGATCCCAGTCTTATGCCGGGTTTTTCATCGGCTCAATCAGTCGGCTCCGACTGCGTAGAAGGGTCATAACATTGCTGGTGCGCGAAACCGGCGCCGGGATTCCTGTAAGCGTCGCGCGGCGGGCTGAATATATCGAGAATGCGGGCGCCGTCAGACCCTGCCTTGAATCCGTGCGTGACGCCGCCGGGGGTACGCCAGAAATCACCGGCCTTCACGGGATGCTCGACCCCTGCTTGGGTGCGTACGCCGTCACCTTCAAGAAGCACGCCCCATTGTTCTTCCGGGTGGCTATGGATTTGGCCTGCACTGTCCGGCTCGAAGGTTACGAGTGAGAGCATGGAGTTATCACCGACAAAGATTTGTGTGCTCAAACCGGGAGCAAGGTCCCGGTGCTGACCCTGCGTCCGGTTATTGAGGTTAAAAAAATCGCGTGTCTCGGCCATTACCTGTCTCCCGTTTTCTAGTGTGATTCCGGAGCTCCCGATGCGGGCAGCAAATCGATCCCGAGGATTTCGCAGGTAGTCTCGCCACGTGACAACCGCTCTTTGATCATTTCCTCTTTCGCCGCGACTGCCGAAGCACTATCGGCGACCCGTTGTGCGATCTCCCGGGGAACGACAACCACACCGTCGTCATCCCCGGCAATGAAGTCGCCAGGACGGACCCGCGCCCCGCCACAAACGATTTCGACGTCGATCTCTCCCGGGTCCGACTTGCTGGTGGCGGCGGGATGTGCGCCGAGACAGAAGACGGGGAACCCCAATTTCCGAATATCGGCGATATCCCGGATCGTGCTGTCGATTACTACGCCCCCAATACCCTGGTTTTGGCAGCAAGTCGCAAGAATGTCGCCAAATGGTCCGTAGGACATGTCGCCGCCGCAGTCGAACACCAGAATGTCTCCTCGCTTTGCCGTATGCACCGCACGATGAATCGCGGCATTTTCTCCCGGCTGACTTCTGGCGGTCTTTGCCGGCCCGACGATCTTCGCGCCCGGGAAGAGCGGGGCCATGGCCGACCGCATCGCCTTGACGTCCGGTGAAGCATTGCAGAGATTCCCGCTGGGAAACCTGCCAAGCACCCGTACGATCTCGGCGTCAGTCATGTTGCAACTTTTCCGAGCGTTCCATGAAATCACCGATTCGTGTCCACAATGCCGGCGGATTGGAGTACATGGGGAAATGCCCGGAATCGGCAATCTCCGCGAGTTCCACACCGTCATCCTCCAGAGTGGCCAGATAGGACAGCGAGCGATTCTCATCGCCGTAGACAAACATCTTCGGGAAAGGAAGCTGGATGAACTTGCTCATGAGATCTTCGTTGTCAGATAGGCCCACCATTGACCGAAATATTGGCCCGACCGCTTCAATGCGGACCTTTGTCCGCAGGCCCACCGCGTAGAGGGGGTGCGAGAATCCGGGCGTTTGCCACATGCGTTCGATGAATCGGTCCAGGAATTCTGATGGGGTGCTGGACGGATAGTCGATGATCTGACGGCTCAGGAAACAATCCTCCGGCGCCACGTTGCCTTCGATGTTGGTAAAGCTGAGCGGTACGTCGCGATGATCGTCGGCGTACATCAGGGCAGTGAGGCCACCCATCGAATGACCGACCAGGTGGCAACGCCGCACGCCGCATAATTCCAGGACACGTTGCAGTGTCTGCTGCAGAAAAGGAATGGAGACGGCGGAGAGATCGGTACATTCAGTGTCGCCGCAACCAGGTGCGTCAAAAGCAATGATCGGCCGCCCGCCAAACCTTTCAACGCGAGCCATATCTGCATAGTCTTCCTTTGTTGAGCCGAAGCCGTGCAGCAATACGATTGGTGCCAGCGATCCATTACGGCGCATTACGGCGACCCGCATGCTTACGCCGTTTATCTCTATGTCAAAGAATTCACGCTCCACCGAGCCAGTTCCTGTCCTTGTCGCACGCGCCGCCCTGCCAAACTCGAGAAAGCACTAAACGATCGACGCCAATAAGTATATAATCAAGATGAATAGCCGGAGAACATGCGAATGTCAAGTCGATTAGACGGCAAAGACACCGAAATTCTGTCGATCATTCTACATGGTGCAACCATACCGAAGGCGGAAATTGCGCGGCGGGTCGGTCTTGCTGCCTCGGCGGTGTCCGAGAGGATCCGGCGCCTGGAAGATACAGGCATTATCAGGGGCTATGAAGCCCGTTTGGACGGCCACGCACTTCGGATACCGCTTCTGGCGTTCGTATTCGTGACCGAGCTGAAACCAACCAACGGCTTTGACACCGGAGACGCGCTCTCAAAGGTGACCGGCGTCGAGGAGGTTCACAAGATTGCCGGAGAAGACTGCTTCCTAGTGAAAATACGCGCCGCAGGGAACGGCGAACTCGGAGTAGTGCTCGATACCGAGATCAACCCGATCCCGACGGTCGCCAGGGTTCGGACGACCATTGTTCTGCGTTCCATTCTCGAAGGGCCACCGCTTTCGGGTATGCCGGTTCTTGCAGGCCGCTTCGAAAAGCACGACGCCTGAAGCTGGATCGGAACGAAGTCCAATGCCGACATTCGTCCAACTTAGACGCACTCACCGCTCCAAACCGAGCGGAAAATAGTCGCGTTGCAACGGAGCCATCCAAGGCTATGCAGCGATTCAACGAGCTTGATTCCTTCGCGCAGCGTCTCGCTGAGAAATTCAGTTGATTTTTCGTCGAGATGCCTGAAGTCCCGAAGACATCTGGTCCAGCTGCATTCCCCAGTCGCGGAGCATCTATGACAGTGCTCACCAGTCGCCTCAAATAGGCTTCGGTACGGCTGGTTACGTGCGTCAATGAGCTGCCCAACCATCAGTCCGGGATAAGTGAGCGCTTCTTCCGGCGGTAGAACGCTGTGCGTGAAATTCCAAAATATCGGCAGGACTGTGCGACGTAACGGGATTCACTCGCCGCATGTTGAAGAATCCTTCCGAGCATAGCTCCAAGGATACTGGCCGCGGGTGTTGATTTTACGGGAGTTGACCGAAAACAGTCCGAAAAACTGTGACTTATCTCACTTGCATTCGACTACCCTTTGTACGTACAATATACGCACAGACGGAGACGAATCATGACCGCAAAAGCAACAGAACGATTTAACCTGCGTGCCACGCCGGAGCAAGTGGCAAAGATTCGTGCGGCCGTTGAAATCGGCAACGAACGCAGCTTGACAGACTACATATTGACCAGTGCACTGACCATTGCAGATCAACGGATCATGGAACGCACCAGACTCACGCTCGATGCGCGTGCATACGAAGATTTTTTGCAGGCATTGGAAGAACCACCTCGGGATCTTCCTCGGTTGCACCGGTTGCTTAGTGAGCCCAGCGCACTGGAGCGTCAAGAATCAAACACGATTGAGCGCCAAGCCGTTTGATTGTTGGCCCAGAGCCTCTAACACGGCAGCATTCCCTGGACTCATTCGAATGCGGAAAGCCGTCACTCACCCAATGGCTGCGACAGCATGCTCTGATGAATCAGGGTGCTGGCATGACGCAGACCTATGTCATTCACCGTGATACAAGAGTAATCGGCTACTACTCACTTTGTCCCGGCAGCGTTGCTCGCGAAACAGCCATCCCACGAATGCTGCGAGGCATCGCTGGCCACCGAGAAATACCCACCATATTGATTGCACGACTCGCTGTTGACCTTTCCGAACACGGTACCGGACTGGGCGCTGCATTGTTGAAGGACGCGTTCCTGCGAGCCGTCAATGCCGCCAACGCGATTGCTGGCCGTGCGATCGTCGTACACGCGATTGACGACGAAGCCGTTCGATTCTACGAATACTTCGATTTCACCCGATCGCCGGACGACGATCGCATCCTGATGATCTTGATGAAGGACGTACGAGCCATGCTCGGACCGTGAGCACGCTTCAATTGATAATAATCTTGCTGAAAAGCGATGTCGGCATCTGGCCGAACCGAGCCGCCCCGACGCGAAGCGTCGGTTAACAGGCGCCGAGACGGCGCGAAGCGGCCAATCCTGCCCCCGCTACATTCGATCCTCTGGCAATCCGCCATCGGCGCCGGCGCTAGACCGGTCTATCCAGTATCCGGC
>JAJSAJ010000211.1 GCA_024274855.1 Planctomycetota bacterium
ACGCAGGGTTGCTCTAGAAGTCTTGGCGTTCGACATAGAGGCAGGCCAGGCCAAGCATAACCAGCATGAACGCCAGGCTGCTCCAGACGGGTGTCCACGGATGCAGTTTCTGACGTTCCGCTTGCAGATCGCCGGATTGGAGTCCCAGGTCGGTCGTCTCGTCACCCTTAACAACATACAAGACGGTGTTACTCAGTTCACCCGGCTTTGGAAAGATCGTGTAGATCGGCAAGATGGCGTACTCATAGGCGACTTCCAACGCTGTCCGCTTTGGGGCATGGACGTGAAGAATCTTATGCGAGCCCGGTTCATACTCGGTTATTCGGGTAACTCGGTCCGCGACCAGCATTCGCTTGCTGGAGGGAAAGGCGACGGCTGAAATAGTCCCTTGTCCTTGCACGTCGGCCAGGCCTGGTGCCGAGTCGGGGTGCTGGCCCGCGTTCAAAATGTGGAACATTCCATTTTGAAAAACAATACCGAACCATCGGCCATCGGGCGATGCTTCGATGAATCGGGGTTGGCTTCGAGGTTCGGGCAGGTCGGAGCGTCTGAGTTTCCATGTGGGGATCGCGTAATTCAAAAGGCGGCCGTCCGACAAAGCCACCAAAACGGTTGAGCCGCCCATGGCGACCGAGGCGCCGAGTTCAGGGTCGCCGGGAATCTCGATCGTTTCTCCGCGCTGATACCGGTTCCCCTTGCGCGGCAAGTGGATCAGATTGCCGTGACTATAAATCACCACATCGCCGGTTTTGTGGTCGATTGCGGCAGCCATTGGGGGTGTCAGAGTCAAGTCCGGGGTCGGTCCGATATCTCGAAATGGTTTTCCGAAAGACGTCGTAATCTTCATCCAAAGAACCTCGATTTCCTTGGTCGATGCGGCGTCGGTCGGTACAAATCGCTCGATTCCCGCTGGGGTTGCGGCCAGCAAGTGCCCGTCCGGATCGGCCATCAGCTGGAACGTGCCGGCCGGCAGAGTCGGTCCGGTCTGTTGGGAAAACCCATCATCCTGTTTTCCGACCAGCAAGGCCCCACCCGATCCGAAGAACTTGCGCCGCCAGTTTCGAGCCGCATAGAGAGCCTTCTGTTCGGGGCCGTAGATAGGGCCGAGAACGCGGACATGAGGCCCCGAAGTCTGTTCCATGAACGTCGGTTCCCACGAGCGCGTTGTTGCATCCCAGCGTGTCGTGGCCGCATGTTCACTCAAAGCGATCAGCGAATCATCCGCGGGAACAATTCGAATGATCCGGTGACTATCGATCACCAGACGCTCGAAGATGCCCTTGGTGCCGCCCACGACCGTGCAGGCAAGCCAGAAGACGACCGTTAGCACAATCGATACGATTGCGTTGCGCCAAAGCACGCCGGCCAGTGCCGAGACGGAGTAGTAGATTGCAAAGAGAAAAAGGAAAATGGGTATGCAGAGTAGTAGACGCTGGTTCCATATCCCGAAACGAGCGCCGGCAATCAGCCAGAACCCGCCGATCAGATAAGTGATATTGATCACAATGAACGCGCATCCACCAATGAACTTTGCCAGAAACAACAGGGATCGACTGATCGGCTTGCTCAACAACAGGCTCAAGCTTCCCGGATCAAACATTTGAGGGATGATCGGTGCTGTGACAAGAATTGCGACAAAGACCGCCAGCATACCGACCAGCACGCTGATAATCATCGGAATGATCAGCGTCTCGATCAGTTGTTTGGCCTTCGTGGCGCTGATTTGCAGCGGTGGGGAGATGACAAATCCCATGTATGTCAGCACGATGTGGCGGGGTGGGCGTGGCCTCAAAAAACTCGAGAACGGGGTTTCAATCAGGACGCGATTCGCGCGAGCCAGGTCATCGCGTGGCAGCTGAGCTCCGTCACGTTTCAGCAGCTCGCGCGCTTCGCTGCTGAGTATCACATCGTTCCAATCCTCCGGGCGATACAAATCATCCTGGTTCAACAAACCATTCAGTGCCGTCACCAAATAGTCGACATCTTGGAAATAGGCTTTTCCGCGAACATCTTCGCTTTGCGAGAATGTATCGAGCTGTTGTCGCGTTGACGCATCGAACTTCTCCCAAATACGGCGTCCAGCTGACGGCCGGCCGGCACGATGCTGTTTGTGAATTGCCTTGATCAGACCACGAGCATCGCGCACGTCCGCTCGCTGGAACTCGAGGGTACGTTCCTCTTGAATTCCGATCGGGGCCAGGGCAACCAGAACCAGCGTGATAATTGCCAGCAAGAACCAGAGTACGCGGGATGCAAATGCCTCGGCAAACGAATCGCGAATGATAGCCAGGTATGGTCTCATGACGCCTCGATAGTGTGCTTTCCATGGCCGGCCACAAAACGGCTACTCCAGATGTTCAACCGTTTGGGCGTTTTGGCATTTGGTGTCGGTTTCGTGACCGTTTTTCAGTACTTCCAAGAACGCCGCCTCGAGCGTCAAGCGTCGTCGAGCCAACCCGACGATGCTGACGCGCTGCCGGCGCAACGCATCGATACAGGAATCAACTTGCTCCTGGTCCTTCAGTCGAATTTGCACGCGACGGGGTTCGGAGGACTCCGTCGGAATCGAGGTGACCTGCCACGCGGCTAATGCCGTGTCGATTGCCGTGGGCTCTCCTTCCAAGTCCAACAGTAACTCGATTCCCTGGAATTCCTGGGGAACCAGTTGCTCAACCGTCCCGACACCCCGTAGCAGACCATGATCCAGAATCGCGACACGATCGCAGACCATCTCGACCTCCTGCAATAGATGGCTGTTCAGAAAGATCGTGCGTCCCTCGGCCTTCAACTGCTGCAAAATTCGCCGCACATCGGCACGGCCAATCGGATCCAATCCATCGGTTGGTTCGTCCAGAAAAATCAATTCCGGATCGTGCAACAAAGCGATGGCCAAGCCAAGTCGTTGCAGCATGCCTTTCGAGTACTTCTTTACGGAGTCACGCGCCCGATCGGCCAGTCCGACGCTCTCTAGTAACTTTTTGCCGGCCTGATTCACTTGCGAGATCGGCATTCCGCTCAACTGGCCGTACAAACGCAAGGCGCTCCATGCGTTGTGATGCCGTGGGATCCGCAAGTTTTCCGGAAGATAGCCGATGCACTTTCGACTGGCCCGACAACCGGCCGGGTGGCCGAGCAGACTGGCCCGGCCCGCCGATTTACCAACCGTGCCGAGCATCACTTTGACAAACGTCGTTTTGCCGGCACCGTTGGGGCCCAGTAACCCGAAAATCTCGCCACGACCAACCTGCAGTGTCACCGACTTCAATGCCTGAATCGACCGACGTCCCAACCAGCCGTCCCGGTAGATTTTGTCCAGCTGTTGAACATCAATTGCCGCATTCGAATTGTCCATGTGCCTGCTTCTAGATGAAAACTAGATCATTGTGAGCCGACTTCCGGCGATTCGTGAAAATAGAGCCGGGCCCCGTCCAACTATCGCCCGAACAGTGCCCCGGTTTTCGATCAATCGACCAGCGAACCCAACAAGGTGTGTGGCGTCACCCGGTCAATTCGAATCGGTTTAATCTGCCCGACCAGCTGGTCGGGCCCGTCAAAAACCACGATCCGATCGCAATGCGTTCGCCCCATTAATTGCAGTGCCGAGATTTCCGAATGGCCACGAGCCGCTTTCTTGCTCGGCCCTTCTATAAGCACATCGACCTGGCGGTCGATGAATGCGAGATTCTCGGTTTCGCTGATGCTGTTCTGGATGGCAAGCAGTTCGTTATTGCGTTGTCGCTTCACCCCGTCGGGGACGTCGTCCGGCAATCGCTCAGCGGCTCGAGTCCCCGGGCGAACGCTGTACTTGAAAATAAAGCTGTTCTTGAAGCGACACCACCGGAGCATTTCGACCGTCTGCTGGTAATCTTGGTAGGTTTCTCCACAAAAACCGACAATGAAGTCGCTTGAAACGGCGGCACCGGGAATCGTTTGGCGTACCCGTTCGATCATGTCGCGATACTGGGAGACCGTGTAGCCGCGTTTCATCCGCTTTAAGATCGCATCCGAACCACTCTGTAGGGGAACGTGCAAGTAGGGCGAACACTTCGGAAGATCTCGGACCGCCTGCAACAACCCGTCGGTCATGTCCTTGGGGTAACTGGTCACGAACTTCAGACGTTCAATGCCGCTAATCGCATGGAGCGATTCGAGCAAGTCGGGCAACCGGACCGTTTGTTCGCCCTTGCGGTACTGGTAACTGTTTACCGTCTGGCCCAACAGCGTGACTTCGAGGCAACCTTGATCGGCGAGCACTCGAGCTTCAGCGAGGATCTCGTCCGGCGAGCGGCCTTGTTCGGGGCCGCGTGTCATCGGAACCACGCAATACGTACAGAATTTGTCGCATCCGATCTGGATCCGTAGATACGCCTGGTAGGGCGTTGGCCGCATCTCCGGATCGCGCAACGGATCAAACGTTTCGTGGCTGCGCATCACCTGCCGCCGATCCGCGTCGCGACGCTCCAGGCTGACTGCCAGCTGTGCGGACTCCGCGCCGCCGGCACGGTCAATCAACTCGGCAATCCGATGCAGCTGTCCGGGGCCGATGACCAAATCAACAAACGGAGCGCGGTCCAGAACGTGACGCTGGTCCTTCTGCGCCATGCAGCCGAGAACGCCGATGATCGTATCGGGCCGAAGTTGCTTGAGCTGCCTGAGTTTTCCCAAGGCGCTGTAGATCTTCTCTTCGGCGTGCTGCCGAACACTGCACGTGTTAAACAGGATCACATCCGCCTGCTCGACGTCGGATGTCAGCTCGAAGTCACTTTTTCGCAACGACGCAACAACCATTTCGCTGTCCAGCATGTTCATCTGACAGCCGACGGTCTCGATATACAGACGTTTTGCCATGGCGAACGAACCAACCGGACAACGTTAAAAAAAGTACCGGCACTAAATAATGCCGGCAAGGCCAGAGAAACGCTTGGCGATGGGGCGACTTGCAACGCCGTTAGGCAACTGGGATGCGGCCCCCTGGCGCTTCGTCAACGCTTGGTTGCACCCCGGCGTTGCAGAAAATCCAATGTACGATGGGCTTACAGCCCCAAGCAAACTCGACTCGGCCAGACTCCGATCGGC
>JAJSAJ010000212.1 GCA_024274855.1 Planctomycetota bacterium
AGTCGTCTGTGCGAAAATCGTGCGGATTTCTTTATGGGAAACGGAGATTGGGTTCTGGCTCGTTAGACACTCTTCCGCGTACAGACCCCCATCGGCTCGCTCCATGGGTGAATCAGTCTCGCAGCTAAGGAGGATCGTGCGCTCGGCTGCCCTGTAGCTTGAGAGACTTTGGTTCCCACGGGACAAGCCTGCGGGGGACCGGGAGCGACGCAACGTCCCCCCGTAAACGCGACAACAATTGATTCGCCGGTCCTAAAGGTCTCAATCCTCAAAAGGCAACCTACAGAAGGATGTGCCGTAAGACCTACCTGGCGCTCCGGACATTTTGCATTTTGCATTTCTCTGTTTTGTGGTCGGGTTCCGACCGACAAAAGAGACCGGCGGCCAAGATACAAACGACGGGCATCAGCGGAGCACGCATGCGCAGGTTACTCCAGTAGATCGTGTGAACGGTGCTGAACGCAAGAATCAGGCAGATGCCCCATACCCGCGGTGGCATCTTCCAAAGCCGGCGTCGGCCGATCAGGCCGCACGCAGCCGCACCCAGAACAACGATATACCATCCGGCAATTCCCCAACGCATCGCCCGGCGCGCGGCCGATTCGCGATGCGACAGGGCATGTGGCAACGGACTCCATAAGCGGCCAAGGCGGATCAGGCTGGCGTAAAAAAACATGCGGGGTTGCTCGCGAATGGTTTCCAACGCAATTGCATACAAGCGACTATCCTGCTCCAGTTCGGCAGAACGCTTGGAAGCACTTGCAGTCGGGTACTCCTGATGCTGATTGGTCAACCACTGCTGCAACTGGCGCGCGTCCCAGACAGTCCCCCAAGGCTGGGACCGCAAATGAGCGTAGAAAAACCGATTGTTGCCCAATAGCAACGTGTATCCGCCATGAGTCGTTGCAAAAACGGGCTTTCCCAGAACAACTTGATTCCGGGCTATCCAAGGCAGCAGTGCCATAATCGCACCGACAGCCAGCGCGGAGACTCGAAAGAAAGCAGTCCAACTTCGCCCCTGCCAGAGAAAGTAGATCCCTGCAAACGCAATCCAAACCAAAAACGTCGGCCGACATAATGCAGCAAGTCCCAACAAGGCGCCGTTGAACATGGCATATCGCCACGACACCGTGGGATTCCAACGAGTAAGCGTCCAAAGACAAACGACGGCGAACAGCGTGGCCAGAGTCTCGGTCATCACTTGAGCCGATTGGTTCAGCAGAATCGGATCGCACGCCACCAGCACGGCGGCCAGAAAGCTCCACCGACCAAGCCCCCACTGACGAGCGACCGACCAGGCGATCAAGACAGTCAACATCCCCAACAGAACATGGAATAGAGCAACACGAATCGGGCTGACCGGGCCGTTTGGGCTGATAAGGGCCAGAGTCAGAGGGTAGAGAGGCGGGCGAAAAGCGGTCGGTACAGGAGGTTCGCTCCGAGAGGCTCGGGAAAAAACACCCCGAAGGGCCACATTCGCGGCAATCAAACGGTACGCGTCCGGGTCTCGCCGCAATTGCCCCCACTTTGCGTACACGACTGCCGTGCGCAAGACAAAGGCCGTTAGCATCAACAACAAGACGCCCATTACACAACGTTGAACACGATTTAGCGGGTACATCGACGGCATCGGTACATCTTGTTCAAATTCAAGGAAAGATCTATTCTGATGCGACAGGGCTGCGGCCAACAGCCGGAATCGTATAGTTCTGATCGGTCAGCAGTCTCTCTGCCGATGCCGAAGGGCGGATCTCAGTTCATCTGAACCTCTAGCATAGCACGTCAGCTGGCCCGTGCACGGTACCAAATGAATCATGACATTTAGCAACGCAGTAGCCGAGTGGATCGTCCGAACGCGTTGGATCATGCTGCTCATTGCCGCGATTGCCGCAGCGGCGGCCTGGGAGTCATCCAGGCGAGTTGAGTTTGACCGCTCGATCGAGAACATGTTCGCGGCGGACGACCCGCTATTGGCCCCCTACCGCAAACTGAAGGAACAGTTCGGCGGTAACGAAATCGTCATGGGCGTCTATGTCGATCCGAACCTCCTGGCCAAAGATTGGGCGGGAATCAAACGTCTCGATCAAGTCGGCAAGCAACTTGAAAAAATCGATGGCATTCAGGAGGTTTTAAGCCTGGCACGTGTCAACGAGGCCTTGGAGGAGGTCGAGAGTATCGGGCGCCTTTTCGGGGGCCGCAGCGGACCTCCTGGCATTGTCGATCGAAGAAGCCGCCTTGCACGTGCCTTTTTGATGACGTTCGTCGGCTATACACATGATACAAAAGGGCGGATTGCGGTCTTGGTCTGCATGCTCAAGCCCGAATCGGACACACCGACCGACCGCCGGCGGACGATCGACCGGATTCGAGCGGTAATTCAACAGCAGCCCGACGGCATGATCGCAGGCGAACCGGTCATGGTGGCCGATGGATTCCAATATGTCCAACAGGATGGTGAGCGGCTTGGTTGGTACACCACGATGCTGTTGGCATTGACAATTGTGCTCTGCTTTCGAAGCATCCGATGGGTCATTATCCCGATCCTTGTCGTGCAATTCGCGCTGGTCATGACACGCGCGACACTGGTTTGGGCGGATATGCGTTTGAGCATGGTCAGTTCCATGTTAACAGCGATTGTCACCGTTGTCGGCGTTGCGACGGTTGTGCACGTGATTGTTCGATTTCGCCAGGCTCGTGCCGAGCAATTGGACGCTCGAGCCGCGATGGTCCAGGCAGCCGCGATTCTGGCGGTGCCCATTTTCTGGGCCTGCACGACCGATGCAGTCGGCTTTCTGTCGCTGACGGTCGCTCATGTCGGACCGGTCCGCGACTTCGGCATCATGACGGCAATTGGATCACTCTGGGTCCTTGGTGCGGTCATTCTCCTAGTGCCTGGTCTGGCTCTACTGGGGCATTTTGACACCGATCCCCACCAGGCATGGGGCGAAGCAACGTTGGGCTCGGGCCTCGATCGTCTTGTTCACTCGGTCCAAAAACACCCTCGTTGGTTGGCGCTGCTGGTCATTGCCTTGGCAGGTGGTGCGATTGCCGGCCTGATGCGTCTGGAAGTCGAAACCGATTTCACGAAGAACTTTCGCCAGGATTCACCGATCGTCCGGTCCTACGCATTCATCGAACAGAATCTGGGTGGAGCTGGGGTGTGGGACGTGCTGGTTCCCGCTCCGGAAACACTTTCTCGTGATTATCTTGGCAAGGTTCGCAAACTTGAGCATGATCTCCGAGCGATCACGATCAACGACAATCAGGGCAACCCGGTTCGTGCATTGACCAAGGTAATCAGCTTGGTCGATGGCATTGATGCGGCGGCGGCAAGGCGTCTGGTCTCGCGAATGCCCCCTGAACTGCAAGCGGGCGGCATGGAGCGTGCCATGCCACACTTTACCGCCGCACTAAGAACACATCATCCGAAAGGTCAACCGAACTATCTGCGCATTATGCTCCGAGCGCGCGAACAGGAATCGGCGGTCAACAAGTCCCGCCTGATTGACGAAGTGACCAAGTTGGCTCGCAAGGCTTTCCCACCGTCTGGTGACACCGACGGTGCGGAAGTAACCGGTTTCTACGTCCTGCTGACGAATCTGATCAAGAGCATGCTGAGCGACCAGTGGGTTTGCTTTGCGGTCGCAACCGTTGGTATTGGCCTGATGATGGTCATCGCGTTTTTCAGTGTTCGGTTGGCCGTCGTCGCCTTGGTGCCAAATATTCTCCCGATTCTTCTGGTTCTGGGCTCGATGGGATGGCTGGACATTAAGATCAACATGGGAGCTGCTATGATAGCCGCGGTTTCGATGGGGCTGAGTGTCGACAGCTCGATCCACTACATTATTGGCTTTCGTCGTGCACTCGGGTCGGGAAAAACGGTCGCAAAAGCGTTGGCCGAAGTCCAGCAAACGGTTGGACGCCCCATCGTTTTCTCGACGCTGGCTTTGGTCATCGGCTTCATTGGCCTCTGCAGCAGCCAATTCGTGCCGACCATCTATTTTGGCAGCCTGGTAGGTCTTGCCATGCTGGGCGGCCTGTTCGGAAACCTGCTGGTCCTGCCGCTGCTGCTGAGTCTGGTTATCCGCGAACGGAAAGACGCCCCCATTCCCGAGAAACTCGACGAGGGTGTCGGGGCTCCGTCTTGACCAACCTCGGATCTCCTCGTCCGCGACCAGACGCTAGAATGTCACGGCATTGCGGGACATGACGGGCTGACGAGGCGGCGAGTAGAAAAGCGAAACACAATCGGCTCGAACGTCACGAAAGGTGAATCACCATGCAGACAATTACGAACGTTGGAATGCCGGCAAGACTTCTGTGCCTGGGCGTAGCACTGGCCATGCCGTGGAGCAATGGGTTGGCCGATGCGAGCGAATCCGCTGGCACCTTTCGGGCTGCGTGCGTGAAGGTGGACATCACACCTGACACACCCCAATGGCTGCACGGCTATGGCCCCAGAAAATCGACTGGCGTTCACGACAAGATCTACCACCGCATTGTCGCCATGGATGACGGTACAACGCAATTCTTTCTTATCTCGACGGACATCTGTACCCTGTTGCCGTCCTTTTACGACGACTTCTGCAAACAACTGAAGCGTGACACGGGCATAGGACCTGACCAAGTCTGGTGGTCGACCACCCACACACATTCAGCACCCCATGTTGGACCACAGGATCTTGGACGGCTCTTTGCAGGAAC
>JAJSAJ010000213.1 GCA_024274855.1 Planctomycetota bacterium
AGCCACGGCAACCTCATGCACAACCTTGCCTGCATTCACCACTGTGCCGAGAACGATGCGGAAAGTGTATCGGTCTCCTGGCTGCCAGTCTATCACGATATGGGGCTCGCCAGCGGCCTGCTGCTGCCCGTCTATCAGGGATATCGATCCTATTTGATGGCACCTGCAGCGTTTCTCCAGAGGCCGCTTCGATGGCTCAAAGCGATCACGCGTTACCGGGCAACGAACAGCGGCGGTCCGAACTTCGCTTACGATCTGTGTGTGCGAAGTGTGCGGCGAAAGGATCGCGAACAGCTTGATCTCAGTAGTTGGCGGGTCGCCTTCAACGGCGCTGAGCCTATTCGCTGGAAGACTCTCAAGCGATTCCACGATGCGTTTCGGGACAACGGATTCCAGTGGCGGCATCACTTCCCGGTGTATGGGTTGGCCGAATCAACTGTCTTGGTCTCGAGCGGCCGACGGTCGTACGAACCGAGAGCAGTCCGGCTTGATGCGGCCAAGTTGGCCGTCGACATCGCCACCGAGACACCGGAGACGGGGGCGACGGGAGAGACGGGGTTAGATTCGGTCACTCTTCCATCGTGCGGCCCGATTTCGTGCGGAACGACGGTTGTCATTGTCCATCCAGATACGCGTGAACCGTGTGGGGCGGACGAAGTCGGCGAGATCTGGGTTCGGAGCCCGAGTGTTGCTCTCGGCTATTGGAACCGACCTGAGGAAACTCAGGAAACGTTTCACGCCTACCTGGCGGATAGCGACGAGGGACCTTTTCTGCGGACCGGAGACCTCGGTTTTCTCTCCAGAGGTGAACTGGTCGTAACCGGCCGCATTAAGGAACTGATCATCGTGCGTGGGCGAAAACACTATCCTCAGGATATCGAGCGCTCGGTTGAGGAGTGTCATGATGCCATACGTGCCGGCTGCGTTGTGGCGTTTACGTTCGACGAGGATGGCAGTGAGGAACTGGCCGTAGTTGCCGAAGTCGATCGGCAGCTGGTCAGGTCTCGGTCCGGCATCGACGCAATACTCGCTACCGTCCAGCAAACGGTGACCGAACAGCACGGCCTCCAAGTGAAACGAGTCATACTCAGTCGCCCGGGACAAATCCCAAAGACGTCAAGCGGGAAGCTACAGCGACACGCTTGTCGTGAGGCGATTTGTGCGAACAGGCTGAAGATCGTTGCCCAGTCGGTTCAGACGCCGCGAGTCATGACGGGAGATGGGATGTAATGGCGGACTCCGTGGTGCAGAACCTGTTTTCGACCCTTGCCTCGGCAGCTTCAAAGTGCCTGAATGTTCCAGCCAGCGACCTGTCTCCGCAGGTTTCCCTTTCTCGCTATGGTTTGGACTCGCTGGCAACGATCGAGCTGACGGCCGCTATCGAGCAAATCGTCGGCCGCCGATTGCCCGACTCGCTGCTGATCGATTATCCCGATTTGGAGTCTCTGGAGGACTACCTGAGCACCGTTTCGACCACCGAGACCGTGCGAGTGTCCAGCTTCGAACAGATGCAAAGAGACAGCGTACTACCTCCGGATATCCGACCAGAAGCCGATTTGCAGAGCCGGCATGCGGAGGAGGCCGTCCTGCTCACCGGAGCAACGGGGTTCCTCGGCGGATACTTGCTTCGATCCCTTCTGGAAAAGACTCGGTCGAGCGTCTACTGTCTTGCTCGACCGGCAGACGGATACGGAGCGGGGGAACGAATCAAGCGATCGATGCAGGATTACGGGATCTGGGATCCTGACTTCGAGGCCCGGATAACGGTTGTTGAGGGAGACTTGACCGCGCCACTCCTTGGACTCGGCGAGCAGCAATATACTGCGATGTGCAACAACGTTGACGCCGTCTATCACTCGGCCGCCGTTGTCAACTGGGTGTATTCTTACTTGACATTGCGGCGCGCCAATGTGATCGGGACCCGAGAACTGATCCGATTTGCGTGCGATGCTCGACCGAAGGCGTTTCATTTTGTGTCGACGCTTGGTGTCTGCTATTCGACGACCGGTCCTCAGGAGGTGTGTGAAAATGATGATATGCATTCGTACCTCCGAGGAATCCACCTCGGTTATGCACAGAGCAAGTGTGTGGGCGAGACCTTAGTGCGTCAGGCGGGCGAACGTGGTTTGCCGGTGAATATTTTTCGGCCCGCGCTGATCACGGGCGACCGAGTGTCCGGTGCTTCCAACTCGGATGACCTGTTCTCGAGGCTGATCAGGGCGACCGTCCAGATGGAGGAGGCGCCCGATCTTGACTGGAGGCTGGAGTGTTGTCCGGTTGACTACGTGGCCGACGCGATCGTGCATCTTTCGAATCGACCCGGAAAGACCGCTACGTTCCATTTGGTCAGCCCTACACGAAGGCATTGGCGAGAACTTGTTCTTTGGATGAACCTGTTCGGTTACCGCGTACAGCTTCGGCCTTATCGGGAGTGGATCAAACGGCTCGAGACGGAGGTGGCTACGGGGCACCCTCTTCGCGAGCTTCTACCGTTCTTCTTGAGAAAGCTGGTGGGCGAGGGCGGTTTGACGCTTCCCGAACTGTACGAAGAACCAAGACGCAGTCGGGTTACGTGTGGACATACACAGCAGTCCTTGCGAGCGTGGCCTCTTGACAGTCCGGAGCTGGATACGCGATTGCTCGACCGCTATTTCCGTGATTACATCGACAAGGGATTTCTGCCGACAGTCGATCGAGCCCAACGCAAAAGCAATGGTGATGCCGACTTCTGTTTCGATGCCCCGTTGTTTACCGAGATCATGCGTCGCTTCCACACAGACAACACGATCGCAGTTTCGGAAATCTGTCCGGTCTACAGTCGGTCCGACTATAGCATTATTACGGAACTCACGTCCTGGAAGCATGGCAGCGCGGCAGGACTCCAGCGGTACCGGCTGACAGTCGGCCGCCCAGGTAGGAAACCGGAGACGGTGGGCGCAGTGGTCAAGAAGAAGGCGACGGATGTACAGATTATCGACGTTGCCGAGCAGATTGCCGGCCAGTGCAGTGTGGATCTGGGCCGAGCCTTCAAACGTTTCGGTCGTCATCTTGGATTGGCCGGTTGCCACGTGCGCGAGTTGGGTGTTTATCAGCAGCAAGACGAGCGTTTTCGGCGGCATTCGCCCACGTTGTTTGGCGTCTTGCGAGATGATCTTTCTGGAAAATGGGCGCTCGTGTTAGAAGATATTTCGGATCTTGAGCTGTTGGACTCAGCGGACGATGTTTCTGGATGGAGTGGCGATCGTATTGAGACGGCCATCCGAGGCCTCGCCCAATTGCAGTCGATCTGGTACGAACGGGAGGGTGAGTTGCGAGACCAACCGTGGCTTGGCCCCGTCACGTCGGCCACGCGCCGCGCCGAGATGCGGGAACTGTGGATTGCCTTGGCGGAGTTCGCCGCAGGACGTTTCGGCACCGAGAATGGGTCGAGCATGGGATCGCTGCAACGTCGGTTGGTGGCGGAAGTTGGTCCTCGGTGGCGTCAGATGGAACGTATGCCCCGTACGCTGATCCACAACGATTTCAACCCGCGCAATGTTGCCCTGCGCCGCGAACCCGAAAGGCGGCTTTGCGCCTACGACTGGGAACTGGCGACAGTTGGCGTTCCCCAGCACGATTTGGCGGAATTCCTCTGCTTCGTTCTCACATCCGATATTCACCGGTCTGAAGTGCGTTATTATCTGGAGCTGCACCGGTCGGCGCTCGAGCAAGCGACGAACCGGCCAATCGACGCGCGTATTTGGGAAACCGGATTCCGTCTCTCGCTGCACGATCTGCTGAT
>JAJSAJ010000214.1 GCA_024274855.1 Planctomycetota bacterium
CCGCTACCGAGTGTGTTACACTGCCGTCCATGCGCATCCCCCACACGCAGCTGTCACCCGCCGTGCTGCGAGCCGTTGTCGAGGAATTCGTGACCCGCGACGGCACCGACCATTCCTTGGTCGAACGGCGTATCGAGAAGGTGTTACGTCAGTTTGACACTGGGCGTATCGAGCTGCATTTTGATGCAGAGACCGGGACTTGCAATATCGTACCGGTGGATGGGACTCGGCCTGCGGGCGACGTTGTAAGGTAACCGTGCCGACGGGAAGCCGGGCACGTGTGAAGGAAATCAAGGGGCGCAAGGTTGTTGTGAGTGCCGCCGTGTCTGCAGATGGGGAGGTTTGCGTTTGTGGCGAGGTTGTGGCCGTTCAAGTTTCGCGAGGTTGGATGCCGGCAGGGGACCACTTCACGCAGTTTCAGCAGAGTCTGAGTTTCGATGTGTTCGTCACCGAGCGGTTGGGGGAATTCGTCTCTGGAAGTGGCCGCAGCCGCACAGGGTTGAAGAATGTCCTCGAGCTTACTCGGCGGCCCAACGGCACTCGTAAACCACATCGGGTTGCGGTTTGGCGACAGATCTTGCGGGCTACTTCATAGCCGTGTTGGACCAGCGCATTGACCTCCAGATCCGAGAAACGGTCGAGGTCGGTTCGAATCGACTGGACTTCCGCCTGTATCACCGGATGCAGGGCTGTCGGATCGTCGGCCGGTTCCACGACTTCGGTAATCGGAAGAAACACGAATCCCTTCTGCTTGCTGAAATGCTCGCGTTCCAATTGCCAGACCCGGTCCCAAAGAATGTCCGTCGCCCTCATCGATTGGCCGACGAATCCCAACGCCGCGTCGCTCAGAATCTGGAACGGTTTGCCGGCGTCGCTCACCAAGATCCGATCGAAGGTGACTTGCTGTTGCCTCAGCCAGGAAAACGCTCGAATGCCCAGGTTGTCGTAGACACCTCCGTCGGTGAACTATTCGGTCGTGAACTGGCCCTCGCGCACGCCCAGATCGGCTGCCGTAATCTGAACCGGCGGGAACAAGCCGGGGAATGCCGAGGAAGCCCCGACGACGCGCGTAAGGCTCGCCATCCTCGCTTCCACATGTTCGAACACCGGAACACCCTCTTTCTCCCGCTGCTGGATGAACAGCCCGTGCCGATTGAAGACCGACAATCCGCCGTTGCTCACGTTCGTTGTCAAGATGTGCAGATTCGGCTGTTCCGGCAACTCATAGAGCCGGCGGTCGCCGTACAACATGACTCGATAATAACGTTCGAGAATTGTGTTCGGGGTCAGCTTCGCGCTGTCCAACGGAGTCGGCTTGACGAAAGGGCGCAACGCATATTGCAATGGCATGCGACGTACCACACGGTTACGCACGTCGAATTGAACAAACCGGACGATCTCCGACGCTGCCTCGTTGAAACGGTCGTCGTCGCCCAAGTACCGATCCCAATTCATGACGAGATGGGCCGCAAGAATACTGCCGCCGGAGACCGATGCGATATCGGTTACATCTCCAAGCCTGCCTGCGTCTTTCAGCAGTCGAACGATCCCGAGATGAAAGAGGGTGGCGCGAAAACCGCCGCCCGACAGTGCGAGTCCCAATCGTGGCATAGTCGAAAGTCTCCCAATCGCAGGCAACCGATTTTCCCTTCGGCAAGCGGAATTGTGCCCAAAGAGAATACATCGCCCGGCGGCAATGCACTCCCTATTATAGGTTGCCGCCAGCGCGATAGAATCTCGGTTATCGACCGAGTAAGCTTGTTTATCCCGTTTTGTACCGCCACCGGGACCGCTGAACGGCGGTTTTCGTCGGGTTTGTAACGAAGAAACTGGCCAATGAACCGATCGAAGCGGCGCGACGCCTGTTAGGCTCGAAGGGGATGGTCCGAATTGAAACCCTTGCTCCGTCGCGTCTTTGCGTGACGTGCTTTCCCCGACACGTTGGGCGAAGACAGCGGTTTGTTCTTCGCCGGAGCGGTTTGGTAACAGCGGTGACAAAGGCACACGCACTCCAAAACCCCACTTGCCCCCGTTTTAATCGCTTATGTTCCGAATCCTCTCACTACGGTTTGAATCCATGTCCGACGTCACATGCATCCTGTCCGCAATCGAGCAGCGGCAACCGCTAGCGGATCCAGTCCCGAATCGATTAAGTGTTTGAGATTCCGGTGCGCGTTGAAGTCCCCCATGTGCTCGATCCGTGGGAAGCTTTGCGTCCCCAGTCTGTTCCGCTCATTGCGCCGAGCTTGCGGTTTGGGTTATTACTCTTGCATCTCTTTCAGCCATCATCCGGTGGCGCGGCCCGCAGGAGGTACGAACTCGAGCAAATCATCAGCAGGGCACAAATGATAAGACCGTTTCGGATTTGGGACATTCGTGGATTCCTCCGTTACGACTACTGCCGTTGCATCATTGAATTCGGAGCGAACCGACTATACCATATCTTTTCTGGACATCAGATGGGTTGCGCCGATTCGCGGCTCAGAAGCCGGCTCAAGCGAATCCGGTACAAACGCTGCGGGCCACGGCGCTCGTCCGTGAAGCTTACTGGAGGCTGGTCGATACGGAAAAAGCTCGGCAGTGGGACAGTCGTGGCCACTTTTTTGCCGCCGGGATTGAAGTTAGTGCCAAAGTCTGTTGCGATTGCTGGGAGTCCAGAGCGTTCAAGGAGAAGGGAAATGAGAACATGTTTCGGCTTGCTGCTCATGTTGTTCTGTTGCCACGTAACGATTGCGGATGATGCTGTCCGTGATTTGTCCTGCCAGATCGGGGAAACGCCGGCGCTGGTTGTGGTGGTTGTCCGTGGTGGCGAGGGGGATATCCGGACAATTGCCGGGCTAGTTGAGAAGACTCCATGGACAGTGTTCTGTCGAGCACCCGCGTCCCGTGGCCTCGAGACGATCCGTGATTGGGCCCGAGCTGAGTGTCTGTTGGGCAAGCGTGTTTTCGTGGCCGATGGCAAAGACCGTTCGCTTTGGCTGGCAGGTGAAATGGCCGATGCCGTGTGGGTGGCCCCGGATGTTGTTGATCCGCCATCCGAGAAAGAGGTTCTGCGCACGTTGCACCCTGGGGGTGTTGGCATTATCTCGAACCGAATGATTGTGAAAGCCGCTCAACAAAACGTGGACGAGTGGAGGCATCCGTATCATGAGCCGGACAATAACATCGTGTCGAAGGATCGTATTGCCAGATTGCCGGGTGAGTTGCGGTTCCAGACGCACCCGGTCTTCGCGCCGATGCCCAATCAGACGCTCTTCGCCGGCGGACGCGTCTTCTTCTTTTCGGGGCATATCGCGTTTCACCAGCGAGAAGAACCGCTGATTAACAAGCTGACAGTCCTTAACGCGTACAACGGTTTGCGACTCTGGACACGCACACTCGACCAGCACCATGTCGTCCACAATGTTGCCAAACTGGCAACCGACCGCGAGTTGGTTTACGCGGAAGGTGGGATCCTGTGGATGCTGGACGCTGCGACCGGGCGGCCACGCGGCAAATTTCACGTTCCGGCAAAGGCGGCTGCGGCAGGCGATACCGATTGGAAGTGGATCGTACAACAGGACGGTACACTCTGGGCTGCGTTCGGCCCACCGGACGCGGGCGTCGTTCCCCTGCGGCGGAGACAGGAGATGGGCCATTGGCCCTGGAACGTGGCAAACGAGCGTTATCGAGGTGTCATCAAAAAGTTTGGTGTTGCGCGAAGATTGGCAGCATTTCAGTATCCCGAAATGAAGTTGCTCTGGACCATCAGCGAACCAGATCCCTTCGACGCTCGCACGCTCTGCATGGACGAAGGCCGTATCTTTCAGCTGGCCCCCAAGAAATATATGGCAGCGCGCGACGCTGCCACCGGCAAGCAACTGTGGCGCCGAACCGCTGAGGCCGCTAGACGCAAGACCGGGAACCGCGAGGCGGACAAGAGTTCGGCCGACAGGGGGGCCGCAATACATTCCAAGGAACTGTTTGACGCGATTGGTGACGCGTTGAAGCGGCAGGGTTGGGGTTTGGGATGGGCCACCTACTGCAATGCGCGTGTTCACCAGGGGATCGTATGTATTGCCGGACCGATGTTTCGCAAGACAATCGGTGTCAGTTTCCAGACGGGCGATCTCCTTTGGACATCCTCTGCCGAGTCGCCGCATCCGTTCTTCTGTAACGGTGTTCTCTACGTGATGCCGCGTGTGGCTGCACGTGCGGCCGACTGCCGAACGATCGACCCATTGACCGGAAAGGTCCTTGACCAATTCAGTCTGGGAGTGATCGGTTCTTGTACTCGCCTGACGGCGACGCCGAACCAATTCTATTTCCGTCCTGGGGGCGGCGAGGGCAGGACGGTTTATGTCGACATCGGCTCACGAAAGCTCGCGGACTATGAAGGGGTTGTCCGCCCCGGATGTTTTGACGGAGTCGTGCCGGCGAACGGCCGCTTGTATTGGATGCCACTGGCGTGCGATTGCTGGCAAATTCATGGCACCTTTTCGATGGCTCCGCGTTCCACAGGTAAGGTGCCGAGGGCGCCGGCGGACTCACCGGCGTGGCTCGTGCCAACCGTTACTTCGGCGGCGGCGAGCGACGATTGGCCGATGTTCCGGGCAACTCCGGCCGGGACAGCCACGGTCGATGGTTCGATTGGGCAGAATGCGCGCGAGTTATGGCGGCAACGCTTACCTGGCGGCGGCCTGACCGCGCCGGTCTGCGCGGGCGGGCGAGTCTTTGTGGGCGGAGTGGATGGCGCGGTCCAATCGCTTGATGCGACTGATGGGAAAATCCTCTGGAGGTCGTCGTCCAATGCCGCCGTGTTGCACCCACCTGCCTATTGGAACGGGCGTGTGGCATTTGGTTCATGCGACGGTAGCCTCTATTGCGTGGATGCTTCTGACGGACACGTGTTGGGACGCACGGAACTGGCGCCCGAGAAGCGGTTCGTCAATATCATGGGCCGGCTAATGTCCGCGTGGCCCCTGGGTGGTGGCGTCGTTGTGTCAGTTGATGGAATTGCCTACGCTGCGGCCGGTAGCACGGCTGCCGACGGAACCATGGTCGCCGCCGTTGATCTCGCCACCGGAAGATGTCGCTGGCGACAAGCGTACACGCTTGATCGCAAAGAGCCAAAACTGAGCTTTGGTGTTCAGGGGAACATCTTGCTGAAGAACGAGACACTATTGATCAACGGCGGCGCGCCGGTGGGAATCGTGGCACTCGACGCGCGCACCGGTGGGAACGCCCGCAGCGTTGCGCGTCTTGAAGCAGGGATGGAGACGTTTCTGGAGCCGGACGGCAAACCGTTCAGTACCGGTCCAGAACTGTTTTCCGGCGAGTACACCCGGACAACGATTTTCAAGCGGCACCAAGGCCGCATCTATTTCAAAACGTCCGGCCGGCACATTGCCCTCGTCCATGGCCGGCTTTTTTGTGCACGCGATTCGCGCGCGCTGGACCGTATTGTCGATTTGATGAACAAGGACCCCAAAACCGGTGGGAAGATGCAGGGGAACACCGTGCCTCAGGATGTCATGCGCGTGCCCATCGACGCGTCCATCGAATGGACCAGCAATACGGCGGACGTGTGCGGATTGGCTGTCGGTTGCGATGGGCTCGTGGCTCTTCACCACGATCGCGTGGAAGGCCTTTCGACGGATGGCCGCTCGTTATGGACCGTTGCGTTGCCCTCGGCTCCGGTCAGATGGGGCGTCGCATTGACCGGCAATAGGATCGTTGTCACCCTCTTGGACGGCCAGGTTGTCGGCTTGTCCAAGAGTCCGAAGTAATCCGCTTCGGCATCCCAGGTCAAAACCACCAGTATGCTTCCACTATCGATGCCGAGCTTGGATGAAGATCGGATACTCGGTCAACGTAAGAGGCAGTTTCCCGTGCCGTGTCTGCACCTGCTCGACTTTCGGTTCCATTTGATCGATTGTGGTGATGATGTGCGTGACCTTGGCCGACTTGGCACGGAACGGAAGCTGGAGTCGAGTATGGCCCAGCGGTTCGTCCAGGTTCTGCCCGATGTGGTCATCATAGAAAGCCACGAGAACTTTCTCTCCGTTTCTCACAGTACACTCATAGACATAGACATAGTCCGGTGTGGACAACCGGCGGCACAATGTGATGCCGTTCAGCTCCGCGATCATCACTTTGAACGTGTGGCCGGCAGGCCACAGTTTCTTGTAGGTGCCTGAATAGAGCCCATCGACGGCCATGGGATAAGGTGCTAGGACCGACTGGCCGTCAAACCCCCAACCCATCATGATCTTCCTGGTGCCTGCACTCAATCCGGCCATGAACTGTTTTACCACGTACGCCGCCTGCAGTCCTCTGTACCATGCGTTCACCTTCTCGAATAACGGGCTCCGCCTGTTCTTAAGGATCCTATAGTATTCTTTGCTTTTGCTCGGAGTGGGATACGGGTGCAAGGCCGTGGCGATCACAGGCGGGACAAGCAAAGGGAACTGGCTGTATGCTTCCGCGCTCCAGATCTCCTTGTCCTTGCAGCCGTACTTCTGGAGAAGACGTTTTCCGTGTTTGATCTTGCCGTAGAATGGCCACCGGATATCCAGAATGTCATAGTATTTACAGGCAGCAACGGTCTTTGTGCTGAACCGGTTCATCCGAGCGGAAAGGTCCACCATGTGCTTTTCGGCTTGTGGTAACGCCATTCGGAAGAATTGCGATTCCCTGGGACTCAACGTTTTCTCATAGAAACCGGTGGGACTTTCGAAATTGACCCCGGACAGGATGATCTTCACATCCTTATTCGCTTTCTTTGCAGCCAGATATCCTTCCTGCAGGTAGATTAGATACTCATCAACGGTTCCGGCCCAGAACAGTTCGTTGTCGTATTCATTGCCAAGCTGGTAATGCAGGACCGGGAACAGGAGGCCTGGCATGTCATCGATGCCGTCACCGTCATATCTCTCAACGAGACTGGTAATGTAATCGCGAAAGTCCTGCCTATGCTCCGGTTTCGGCAGATAGTCGGAAAACTGCTGGATCCATTTGAGAGGGCCCTTCAGGTAGACATTTTCCTTCGTGTTCGGGGAGGCGGTAGCCCACGAATTGTAGTTGATCAGCGACATCATGATGTGGATGCCGAAGTACTGCCATTCTCTGACACCGTCGTCCAGGGCGGTCCAGTCATAGGTGTGCCTATTGTCTTTGGGCGCTGTTTTTTCGATCGAACTCCATTTGATTTGAGCAAAATTGACCCAGCGGATTCCAACGGTTCCGCCATAGGCGGATACAAGCTCGGGGGCTCGGAACTGAGGATTAAGAACAAACACATAGTCGAGTCCAAAGGGGGAAGCCCAGCCCCGTTGTACATATTCTTCGAACGCTGCCTTGTTCGACGGTGGTGGTGGAACATTTTTCCTCTTCGTTGCCATCGATTTGGTGAAACTGTTGTAGGAATCGGCCTGAGCATATTGTCTCGCATCTTTCGGTTGCTGTTAACAGCCGTTCGAGACGCCCAGGAGCGAACAAACAAGAAGGAGGGCGAAGAGATTAGTCAGCTCCGTTATGTGCGTACGTTCCATGCTGTGGATCTCCTCTCCTCGGTGGTAGGAATCACGAATGAGGAACCTCCCAATCCAGTGGTTAAAAGAAACCATAGGGCGATTCTCCTTGATGGATTGGTCGCATCACTCATCCCTGGACGATTACAATCGCGTCTCACTGCCCGGATTCGGTAGATTTCAACCGAGTATCGCTCACCCGACTCTTCCCCATGAAATGCGCGGGCCCAATCAAGGGGATTCGATTGGAATTCCGCGGACTACGGCCCGGCTGATACTGATGCTTACCCGTGTCCCGACTCGCCAGTGTCACAAATCACAATGGAAGGCGAATAAAGAGGTTGC
>JAJSAJ010000215.1 GCA_024274855.1 Planctomycetota bacterium
AAGTGTGCGACAATAATCCGTTCGGGCTCGACGAACCGTATCCTCCGGTCCCACTCCGGCCAATGCGGGCAAATACCGGCCGAGGTCGTATCCGGTGACCGTCGGGTAGGCCTGTCGTACCTGCTCGGACCAACCTGCCTTATAGTACTCGAACGAGTCGTGATACTGTGCTCGAATAGCTCCTTTCGGGAAATGGCTTGCCGAGAAAGCTCGGTCGAACGCCTCGAGGTAGTGCTGCAACGCGGACACGGAAAACGGGTTCAAGACGGGCCCCACGCCGCCAGGGGCCGCTCGTTTGACGCGTTGTCCGGTCGGCGTGACGATCAGGCCGACCAGGTTCCATTGACCAGCAGGTATGTTCCAGTCGAGCGTCCCGTCGGCTCGGATGTGCTTTGTGATATCGATCAAGTTGGAAGGATTGCCCGCGTCGTAGGCTACCAGGACACGGGTTGCTTTTGGGTCAAGTGGCGTTTTCCATTTCGCTGAATCGGCCGGCAACAGCAAGAAGTCCGCTTTCATGGCCGCGTCGTCGGCGCTCACGTGCGGCCCACCGAAAGGCCATCCCGTCCCGGTACTCATGTCCAACCCGATACCCACACGCCGGGCCTCGGCCGAGGCGTATTCGAGCATCGCAAGCCACTTGGGCGACAGATAGTCAAGAAACCGGCCTTCTTCGCCGCGAACGCCGTAAATTGGGACCACATGGACACCCCCGATGCCGGCCTTCTGGAACGCCTGCAGGTTCCCCGTCAGGTTCGGTCGATCGACCGCACTGCCCATCCACCACCAATAGGTCCATGGTCGCGTCTGTTGCGTCAACGCCGGCCAGGCCAGGTCGGGCAAGCGACTGGTTGCCTCTCTGACGTGCGGTTGGCCAGGGGGCGATGTCTCCGCGGCGGCCGAAAATACCGGCAACTCAAAGGCGAGGCCACAACCCACGAGCATGCCCAGCAGACTTATACGACTCATGAAACGCGTCTCCACATCAGGGCGTCAGAAACTAAACTCGTATACCGTGTCAACAAAGAAGACCGGCCACTCCATACGATCCCCTACTTCGCGAAAGTCAGACACTGCTGCAAGCAAAGTGGCCTGCGCCATCGCTAAATTGTCTGCCTATATATCAGTCAATAGTGTGTCATAATAACATATTACAGTCTGTATAACATAAAGCCGTCATACATACATAAAGGCGTCACTGTCTGGTATTAGCCGACCCAAATCGGGCTTGACCAGGCCATTTGGCCGTTGGTCTCGGTCACGCGTACGTAGTACCAATCCTCGTTACCGTTGGACGTTCGCTTGTCGCAATAGCGTACTGTCGCGTCGTAGGAGGCGGGCCCAATCAGTGGGTGGATGATCACGCTTTCAGTAGTGAATCCGCCCATGAACGTGACCACGTTGTCCTTGGTCAACGTGGCCAAGGGTGCCCGAATTTCCCGTTGTGCCGGCGCATTCAGTCGGACCGAAAGGATGGCATCCGGGCCTCCGTCGAACTCGCATACGATTGCTTTGGTTGGATCTTCCGCAAAGCACTTTAGACGCGAGGTGTAAGAACGCAAGACGACTTTATGTGGGGACGCCACACGCAACTCGTCACGCAAGTGTTCTTCGAACGGACCAGATTGAAAACAAGGCACAGCGCGCAAGAAACGGCCGTTGTGAATTCCGATGGTAAAGTCCCATTGGCAAGTCTGGCCAAGGTCCAACGCGGCCCAGGGGCCCCATCCGTACTGAATGCGACACTTGACGCGGCCTGGAAGTGGTGCGGACTTGGAGATGTTATCGCCAGGATACGAGCGGTGGATGACTCGGCCGTTGCGGATCAACTCGATCGATCCGATCGCGTCCTCACCGGCAACATGAATGTCGAATTGTCGGTCCGCAATAAATGGCAGTTGCGAACCCATCGGCTGCTCGTTCAAAGAGACGTCCAAGGCGATACGGTCGCCGGTTGCCGCGTACGTACGCCGGGCGCGGATTGCCTCGATTAACGCATCGGACGAAAGTTCGGTAGCCCAGACACCGAGCAGGCCTTCACCATAGGCACCCGGATAGCCTCGGTGAGAATCGGACGACGCGACGAATCCGAAACGTCGACCACGCTCCAACTGACGCTCGATCGTATTCTCCGTGGACCGACCACTCATGCTGTGCCGGATGTAGGGCAACGGCGCCGAGACGGACTCACTGCATCCGTGCTCGGAATAGACTTCAACCACGGGCGACACATCGGGCCGAAAGTGGTCGAAGTTCGCGCCTCGCCAGCCCTGTTTGTACGCCACATGGTGCGGAATTGCCAAGGCATCCGTCGAAGCGGCGAAATCGAGCAACTTGTCGACGTGGTTTGGCAGGTAGAGTTTCGGTTGATCCTCGGGGAAGACCATACAGTAGTCGCCGAAACGGCTTGAATGCCACTCGTATCCGAGGAAGGCAACAAAGTCGTCCCCATTCGCATCGCGCAACATCGTGCGTGTCGTGGGCCAGTGGTCCGCGTTCGCCTTGAATCCATTGATCCACTTCATGTGCCGATCGCCCGGCATCTTGGGCATGTCGTGCCACGATGCATGGCCGGTAAAGGCAAAGAAGTCGAGATGGCCGCGCGCGTTGTCGATCGTGTGCCGCAGCGAGCCCTTGGCATAGCCGACGGCACAGTGGTTGTGCAGGTCGCCCCAGTACAATCGGTACTTCGAACCATCTCGACGGTCTTTAGCTTGTGATTGGACCAGGCTGCCGCTCAGAAGGGTTGTTGCCAACGTTCCTTCAACGAACGACCGACGTGTGATTTTGGGCTGAGTCATTTGTTTGTCCTTAACACGATCGTGAAAGCCAGAACCTTTTCGCCTTGATTCGGCGTCTGAGTCGCCCAGTCTCCGTTGGGCCGCAGGATGCCCGATGGGGCGGAACAGGGGATAGTTGTCGGATAGCAGTTGTCGGCGGTGGCGATCCACAGGTTTCCGGCACGGGCACGCATACGGAGATTCGTTTCGTGATATGGCCAATAGACGTTACGCGACCAGACGTTAACAATACGTCGGCGCGCTCAGCAACCGCGTGGCCAATCGCTCGCAATATAGTTGCTTCGTTGGCTGCGATGTCGCGAGTTACAGGGATCTGGGCGACTGCCACGCGTAGTCGTGAGTCGGGTGGCGAGACCGCACGCAACGTTTCTGTTGAACTTAGAATCATAAAGACTGCAAGAATCGCAAATCCGAACTCTAGCCGTATCGGCATCGCATTTCCTTTCAAATAAATGGCTGCGAGTTGTTGCCTCGTTGCGTAACATGCCGTTCGCCTGCTTGAGAACAGGCGGAACCCGGCGGCGCCCACGGCGCTTGCCAAGCCCAAGCGGTCTTGTCATACTCGGGAAAAGTTGTTCGCCGATGGCAGGCTCGAATTCTATCGGAAGTGCGTTGCAAATGGAAATGGAAAACCTTTTTGGACGTAGGCGAAAATCGGCTGTATGGGGCGGGCTGGGTGGCCGGTACGGCCAAACGAACCGGTTTTGGGGAATCCTGGCAGGCGCCTTGGCAATCGCTTGCGGCGCAGGCGGTGGGACTCGGGTGGAGGCTCAGACCGTCATTGCGTACTCCGCGATGCGCGACCCCTACCTGTTGGTGCTGCGCGAACTGGCAGTCCATGATGAATTGCATTTGAGTGATTCGCAGCGTCAGTCGCTGCAGGAACTGAACGATCGCTTGGACGCAACCTTTCTTGCCCTGCGCAATTGGCCAGTTGAGAAACGGCAAGAAAAAATCGGTGAGTTGACGGCGGAATCGAAACGTTACGTCGCGACGCTACTCGATGCGCAACAGCAACGTCGACTTGGACAGATGTCCCTGCAGATTCGTGGGATTCAGTCGCTGCTTGACACGCGCGTTGCTGAGCGATTGGGTGTCAGTTCCGGGCAGGTGAAACGCATCGAAGACCTGATCCAACAGGCGGGTGAAAAGCTCAAGGAATTGCACACGAGAGCATCTGCGGGCGAAGCTCACGAGGGATTGGAAGAGGAGGCTGGCCGGGTCCGGCAGCAAGAGCAGAAGAAGATTGTCGCCGTCTTGAGCGCTGAGCAACAAGACAAGCTGCGCACGCTGATCGGCCCACCGTTTGCTCTTTCGAAACTGGGCCGAACTCGCTTCAAGGCGCCCGAAGTGGTCGGCGACGCGAATCATTGGATTCAATCAAGACCGGTCCGAATCGCGGATTTGCGAGGCAAAGTGACTGCTCTGCATTTCTGGACGTATGGGTGAGTCAATTGTCATCGCAACTATCCCTGGTACAGGGGGTGGCATGACCAGTTGGCTGGGAAAGGATTGCGAGTTATGGGCGTGCACACGCCGGAGAATAAACCGGAGTTCGACATCGATAATGTTCGATCCGGTATTGAAAAGCACAGTTTGTGTTCCCCGTCGTCATCGATAATGACAAGAGGATCTGGAACGCCTGGGGCAACTCGATGTGGCCGAGTCTCTATTTGATCGACAAAAAGGGCTATGTACGTTACGCATGGTACGGTGAGCTGAACTGGAAAGGCGCCGAGGGCGAAAAGATCATGCGGCAGCGCATCGAACAATTGCTCGCCGAGTGAAACGGTTCGTCGATTCGTGACGCTGGACCGTCAAGTCGCGGGTGCGTGTCAGTTGAAGAAAGACCGCCGAACACCGGTTATGAACATCTCAACGGCTACGGTCGTTAGGATCATTCCGGTCAGACGTTCAATGGCCGTCAAACCTCGATCGCCCAACAATCGGCTGAGACTGTGTGAAAAGAGCAGGATGATGCTGGAAATCACCCATGCGGCGACCAACGCCGCCAGCCATTCGAGCCACCGTGATGAGTCCCTGGCCATGAGCAGAATGGCCGTTGTCATTGAGGCCGGGCCGGCGATCAAGGGGATGGCGAGCGGGACGACAAATGGTTCGCCGGCTACCGTGTTTTCGAAGATCTTTTCGGACCCGGAGAAGATCATCTTGATTGCAATCAGCATGAGAATAATGCCGCCGGCAATGCCCAATGACGACTGCGAAACTCCCAGAACCAACAGAATGTACCGGCCAGTAAAAAGAAAGACTACCAGAACCGCCAACCCGATAAGCAACTCGCGCAGAAGAACACGTTGTTGCCTTTGCGGATCAACACTCTTGAGCGCACACAAAAACAGCGGGATGTTTCCAAGTGGGTTGATTACCAGGACCAGAAGTACGGTTGCGGAGAGAAATGACACGGTTCTATTCTGGCTGAATGAGCTGTATGGCGGTGCCTTGATTCACACGGTGCGACTGTGTTGTTTATTGTGAACGATCTGGGCGCAGGTTCCAAGTACGCCGGCCGAATCATCGAAAACCCGACGTGCCAAAGTACGAAGGCCTTTGCAGGCCATCGGCAACTGACCGGTTCTCGCGACATGCCCGGTAGAACGGACTACCAATGCTCGATCCGCGGTGCTAAATTGGTTTGCAGATGGACCGTGAACCAGGTAAGCAGCCGTATTGCGTGTGTTGCATGTCGAGTTGTAACAGGCGATCACGCCCTTTGGCACCTTGTATCGAGCATCCTATGACTTTATTTCAGCGAGCCTTGGAAGGCGTGGAAAGAGATTGGCATCTGGCTCGGTGTTCCCATCATGGTTTCATCCGGCTTGCTCTCGTTCGCATTGCAATGGCGTACCGTCGTGCGTGCCGTGACCGGTATGCGAGGTGGTGGCGACGACACGCAGTCCCAGATTGTTCAGGAGACCGAGGTTCCTTTCCGGTGGTTCGCGTGGGGTGTCTTTTTTTCCGGGTTGGCCGTCGGCCTGGTCAGCCACATGTACTTTGACATTCCTTTCCTTTACGCACTGTTGGCGATCGGCTTGACGTTCGTTCTCTCACTGGTCGCTTGCCGCGCTACGGGCGAGTCCGATATCACTCCGGTCGGCGCGATGGGCAAGATCATGCAGCTGACCTACGGTGTGCTCATTCCGCAATCGACTACCGCCAACCTCATGACGGCCAGCATTACCGCTAGTTCCGCCAGTTCGTCCGCCGATCTGCTGAATGACTTGAAAAGTGGCTATCTGCTTGGAGCCAATCCGCGGCGGCAGTTTGCCGCTCAGTTCATCGGTATTTTCGCCGGTACGGTCGCGACGGTCACTGGCTTTTATTTACTTGTCCCAAATGCGACCGTGCTGACCGGCGTTGGATCGGCGGCCCCCAGGTTCCCGGCCCCAGCGGCCCAGGCATGGAAGGCGGTTGCCGAAGTCTTCAAGATGGGGCTGGCCAACATGCCCCCGATGCACCAGCAGGCGATCTTCTGGGGACTCACCCTGGGTGTTGTCATTGTGTTGTTGGAGCTTTGGTTGCCCAAAGCCAAACGCTATCTGCCTTCAGCGACCGGACTCGGACTGGGGCTGATTCTTCCCTTTCAGTACCCCTTCTCGATGTTGCTCGGTGCCATCATCGCAGGCGCTTAGACCGCCAAAAACAAGGAGGCATCAGAGGCCTATCTGGTGCCCGTTGCCGCAGGTGTCATCGCCGGCGTCTCCATTATGGGTGTGCTGGTCGCTGTGCTCAATACGCTGCTTGTGTGACGTGTTGCTTAGGGATCATGGTGTGCCGTCGCTCGCGTCAGCGTGGTCACCGATTGCCAGCGTTAGTCGCGCGAGCTTGTCACACCCTACACCTGCACCTTTGCTTCACGGTCACTCAGGAAATCACGAGTTTCTAGGGTTGCTTCTGCAAAGCACCGGGCAGCACGCGTGCGATCTCGATCAAGAATGCGCGCCGAGCCGCATCGTGGCCGCGGTCATTCGGGTCTTCGATGTTCCGATAGAACCAGTAGGTTGGGTCTGTGCGGCAATAGGTCGATCGCCAAAATTGCCTGCAGTGTGTGCCGTGACCAAGGAACGTGTCGCGTAGTCGTACCAGATGAACATTTGCACGCTCCCGTGCCACGTCGTGAATCACCTTGTTGTAGGCTGTGTGAATGGCCAGGCCTTCTGCCCAGGCTGGTAGGTAGGCGCTCGGCGCATCCCCGACTCCGTCCGTCGGATCATAAATGTCTGCCAGGAAGATCTGGCACCCGCCGGGAAAACGCTCGTCGATCAGATCCAGCATCTGGCCAAGCCGCTTTCGGAACGACCGGATCCACGGCTCTGCCTGCTGCAGAGTGGCGCCGTACATGGCGCCTTCCCGCGGTGGCTTTCGGCCGTACCAGTGGATCAGATCATTTCCCCCGGTGGTCATCACGATCACGCCGAATGTTTTTGAGTCTTGATGTGGTAGATGATCGCGAATGGTGTCCAGATGGCTGAGTGACGTTGTTCCGGAGACGGCGATATTGTCTGTTTCCATGTTTGGCAGTACCGCGGACAGGCAGAGGCCTTGCATTTCGGGAAATTCGTCTGGCGGGTTCCTTGTCAGACGATTGAAGAATGTGTGACTGGGTTTCTTCGCGCCAAACCCCGCGGTGACGCTGTCACCAAGGCCGAGTACCAGAACCTTGCGTTGTGTCCATGCATGTTCAAATGGTGCACGCGAGACGTGTGGTCCGGCGGGACCGGCGCCCACAGGTCGCACAAGCCAGAACGAACGAAACGCCACCCCTGCCCCGATCAGCATGCCGCCCAACGCCAGCCATACTATCCAACGCGAAAGGCGACGCTTCGGGGGCGACGGTGTTGCTGCGTCTGTCGACAACGTCTGTCCACTTTGTGAATCGGGTACACTGTTCGACATGGTTCGCCTCAGATTATGGTAATCGGTAACACTTTAGCTATCTGCAGTAGGACTTGTATCTGGCTGCTGTTTTTTCGGTTGATCGACCCCAGCTGAAGTGGTTCCAGTGCTTCTATCGAGCCAGCGTACTGGCCGAAATATTCGCACATGACGCACGTTTGGCAGATTGAGATTCTACGGTGGCAGTCCCATTGGTCGTTTCTGTAACGCGTTGGCTATTCCTTTACCCGTTTCCAAGTTCGAAAGAGAATCGCCGTGCAACCAGTCGCTACGATTGTCAGTACAACGGCCGGCAGATACCGGCCGTAGATCCAATATCCGGTGGCGATCAGCGCGCTGTAAACCGCGACGCAGCCGATTACCATGCAGACTATTTCGAGCGGTACATTCCAACGTTGGTCGATCTGATCGACCAACTGGCCTTCGGCCGCGGCACGCTGAATGACGACGGCCCATCCCGGACCCCCGGGTCGAATTCGTTGACAGAAATCTCGTAGAGTCATCTCGTCTGTTGGCCGAGTGAGGAATGTGACAAGGATCCACACGAGCGTCGTGATGCCGACGCCCGTGACGATCCGGGCCCAGTTGGGAAGTTCTTCAGGGCCGAAAAACTCCAAGCCCAACGCGACCACGAACGAGACGACCATCGCGGCAATTTCACTGAAGGCGTTAATGCGCCACCAAAACCAACGTAGCAGGAACAGCAGTCCGGTTCCTGCGCCGACTTGCAACAGAATGCGAAACACTTGCAGGGCGTTGCTCAGGCCTAGCCCAAGCAAAGCCGCAGCCACCATGGTTGCCAGTGTGCAGATCCGCCCGGCCAGCACCAGTTCCTTTTCCGAAGCTTCCGGGCGAACGAACCGCTTGTAGAAGTCGTTGACGACGTACGACGAGCCCCAATTCAGGTGTGTTGACAGCGTCGACATGAAAGCGGCTATCAGCGAAGCCAGCACCAGCCCTCGCAGTCCGCTCGGCAGCAGTGTCATCATGGCCGGATAGGCCAAATCGTTCTTGATCACGTTCTCGGGCATGTGTGGAAACGCCGTGTGGAGTGACGCCAAGTCGGGGAACACAACGAGCGAACACAA
>JAJSAJ010000216.1 GCA_024274855.1 Planctomycetota bacterium
CCGAACGCCGCTCCCCCTCGCTCCAGCGCGCTTCGGGGGAGAAGACCCGCGAGTTACTTTTCCCCTTTAGTATAGAGTCACTGGCGATTCTGCCCGTCACTCCCTCGCCGCTTGCGCCACGGGCTTCCTCACCGTGATGGCCTAACTGCTTTCCTACTCTTCTCCTTCGGAACGAACTGCCGATGCAAGTCACCATTGGCCAACTTGGACGCCAGGGGCCCGTGTCGAACCAGTTCGAAGGCTACTTCCGCTTTATCTGTCTCGAGTGCGGCGAGTTTCGCGCAACGGTGAACCCGCACAACAATCTGGCTCACTGCTTCAGTTGCGGCCGACACTTCAACAACATCGACTTGCTGATGGCACTCGGATACGACTTCCCCTCGGCCGTCGAAGTGCTCGAACAGTGGTTAAGGAGCCACCGCGAACACCATGCGTCAAACGTTTAGCGGGCCAATTCGGTCGTACTAATTCAAGTAGCAAACTTCTCGCACCGATCCTCTAACATCAAAAACGATCGGTGCCGTCTCGGATACTGCGCTGATATCAACACCCAGCAGATCGGCGCCGTCGACGCCGACTTCTCCAAAATTCTTAGCAATTCGGCACAACCGCATTTTTACCCCCCAAATCCATACAGTCATAATTCGGTACAAACTACGACCGCAATTCGGCCCGGCACACCTGAACCGAAGTTTACCCACAGATTCTGGTGAGGAGGCAGTTTTTTTACCATACGGGCTCACATCAAGATTCTCCAATGAAGGACTTGATGACATGGATGACTTTGGCATTTCCACCATATTCCGCATAATCCAGCACACTCCAGCCCCGTGAATCGCGCCAGTCAAGATCGGCCCCTGCCTCCAAAAGACACCGGACAATGTCAATGCATCCCCAAACGACCGAAAAAGACAGAGCAGTTTCATCGCTCAAAGTAACGGCATCAATTCTTGGTTTGCATCGCAGAATCGCTCGAACATTCTCGACATGGCCAGTCGACGCACAGATTAACGCGGTTCTGCCTAAGCGGTCGGACCAGTCGATGTCCGCATTCCGATTCAAGAGCTCGGATATTATGGCACTGTTATCAGAATCGATACAGCTGTAGATCAATGGGGAGCATCCCTCCGCGTCAGCCGCATTGACATCCGCACCCGCCTTCAGTAGGAGCATGACACTGGACAAAACGCCCGCTTCACAAGCCGCCATGAGCAAAGATTTCCCAAAATCATCTCTCATATTTACATCTGCGAGCTGTCCCAGGAATCTCGCGACCCTAGGCTCGTCACCTTTCCACAGGGCGTCGAGGATTTCTTTTGGGAGCCAACTCATCACGCGGGCCACACCTATATCCATCCACAATGCGCATAGAACGCGCGACATTCTCGCGGCGCAGTCCGCTTGGCTGCTGCCTGGCAGTCGTGCATATTGTATCCTGTGCCGTAGACCCTATCGGGGCACTCGTGCCGTCGCCGCTCAGGATCGGGCATATAGCGAATTGTGCATCGACAACGTCTCATCCGGCGCCGATCTTCGCGAGGAAGCGAGGGAGCAGTTGGAATCCCCCGCAAGGGCCCAACAGAGGGCGTCGTTATCGGCACAAGGACTATCAGACGTTGCGTGACCACCCGTACCGGGAGAAGAAGCGGCCTAGCGAGGGCGGGTGGCCGCGCGCTAGGACCGTAGCGTTCGGCATTACATCTACCATAATTTGCCGTGATAAACACCGCACCCGACGGAATGGCCTGCCGACAACGCCGAACCATTGAAGCCCGGATACTCTCGCGAGGGCGGAAATCAATCCAGATTGTCTTTGTGTGATTGCCCCTCCCCTGGTGATAAACACAGCACGCCCGTCCATGCAGGTGTCTTCGATCGCCGTTGACAATCGGAGAAACAATCGGCACAGGGCCGAGCATCATCAGTCCCGATGGATCAATCAAGTTGACCGAGTTAGTCTCGGCGTACTGGTAAAGACCTACATCGCTCGCAACCGGATCCCGACTCAAGAACCGCCCCAG
>JAJSAJ010000217.1 GCA_024274855.1 Planctomycetota bacterium
CGGTGGATGCAACGCCATCCACGCACTTGGAAATGATCCATGCCCAATTCTTCCTTTGCGACCCGAAAACAAGATTCGATCGACCAGCGACTGAATGCAACTCGCAGCAACCAACGGAGTGTAACACGACCACGTCCGACGACTTGATTGGACAGAAAGTATTTTACCTCTCCCGTCCGCACGTTTCGAGCCACCATCAGTGTTTGTTGTTTACTCGGCAGCTTTTTCTCAGTCTTCCGCCACACCCTGAGCCACTTGATTTCCCAGACTTCCGGCCCCGTTTCGGTGTCTTTTATCCGATACCGTTGCCATGCCTTCTCCTGAAACTTCGAGGAGTACTTTATCAGGTTCAGCACTTGACTGGCTGGAGGCTTGCGGGCGGCTCGGGGGATGTGCTTGGGGCGACCCTTGCCGGCCCTTGCCTTGCGAATTACCTTCGGTTTTGTGGTCCAAACACGTGTATCGCTCGGTATTTCCGCCACATACGCTTGTTTTCGTTCCTCGAGAGCATCCAGGAACTTGCTGTCGCGTCCATACAACTCATCACAGGTCCACGCCGCAAACTAGATACCATTGCCCAACGCCCGATCAATCAAATCTATTGCGATTTGTGGCTTCGTTTGAAACTCTATTTCATCGGGAATGTGGCTCTCTTTTCGACGCTTCGCATCACCTGCCCAGTCTTCAGGAAGATAGAGCCGACTATCGAGGATAGTATGGAATTCCGGTGTCGAGTAACCCAAATGAACGCCGACGATGCAGTTTTCGATCTTGCCCCGGTTCCCGTTGTATTGACGACCAACCGCTGCCGTACTTGGACCACTCTTGGCAATACCGGATTCATCGACCGTGCCAATCGCTTCTTCGTGCGCATGCTCGCAAGCGATGATCTCCTGGATGCGATCTCGAACTTGCTCTTCATTCCACTTGATTGATTCCAAAAAAACGCTGTAGCGTTCTAGGTGCCTGATCGAACTTCAAGGCGATTGCCTCGCAGTTCTTGTTCTTAATGTCTGACAATTGCCCCTTGACGTAGATCGATAGCAAGCGTCTACCAGCCAAACTAGCGAAGCAGCCAGCGAACATCGCAAGGAACAAAGTCAACTCTCGACCAATGCTCTTGAGTTCCTTCAAAGTCATTTTCGCGATCCTCCGTGAGTCCGTGTGACGTCAAATCACACGGAGGATCGCATTTTTCCTGCTCCCGACGCAAGATCAGTTCTAGTAATTCTTTACGCCAAAAGTGGCGCTGTCCAATTAATGTGTGAGGCAGACGAGCCGGCCGCGCATTGTTATCGGAAAAACCGGCCGGAAACCCCTAAAATCTGGAGCTGTACAACTAAGGTCTTGGGATAAAACCGGTCACCAATTGTCCTGTTGTTGCCCACGTCCTTCGCTGGCCGATTATCATTGGGAACGGCAGCCGTATGAAATGATTTTGCGGCGTCGAACGTACACCGAAACGAGGAAGTCAAGAAATGACACACATTGTCAAGATGATCGTGGCAGTCGGACTGGGGTGTCTGAGCACCGTGCAGCTGCGAGCAGCGTACAAGAATGAAGTGGCCCCGGCCAGACGGGCCTGCCCGTCAGCCGCCCAGTATGCGTATCAGGAGCAGGAACGGATCATGTTCGTCTGTCTCGATCCGTGTACCTGGCAGGGGCGGGAATATGACAACCACACAACCGATCTGAAACAGATGAAGCTGCCCAGGCTGGATGTGGACCAGTGGTGCGAGGCGGCCCAATCGTGGGGCGCGCGCGAGATCTTGTTCGTCGCCAAACATACGGGCGGGTTCTGCTGGTGGCAGACCGAGACGTCGGATTACAGTGTCAAGAACATTGCGTGGAAAAACGGCAAAGGTGATCTCGTTGACGAGGTCGCCGCCGCATGCAAGCGACATGGACTGAAACTCGGAATGTACATTTATCCCGGTGACGATCAGTGGGGCGCTCCGATTGGGTCGGGCGGCAAGACAAATGATCCCGCCAAGCAGGAAGCATACAACAAGGTGCTGCGGACACAGTGGACGGAAGTCCTCAGTCGGTACAGTGACATCCTGATCGAACTCTGGTTCGATGGCAGTTGTTGTATCCCGCTTGGTGATGTATTTGCGAAGTACGTTGGTGACCGCGTCGTCTACTTTCAGGGCCCCCATGCCACTTTGCGTTGGGTTGGTACCGAGTCCGGCTATGCGCCCTATCCAGCCTGGAACACACTCAAGCGGGCGGACCTTGCCACGGGAGTTGCGACGGCGATACATAGTGATCCGGATGGCAAGGCGTGGGCGGGGCTGGAATGCGATACGACGCTTTATGATCATTACTGGTTCTGGTCGAAAGAAAAGGAGAAGCGGCGCAAATCGCTCAAACAGCTTCTGAAAATCTACTATCGTTCTGTTGGACGGGGTGCCACGATCCTGCTCAATAGCACGCCCAATACCGATGGGTTGATTCCCGAAGATGACATGAAACTGTATCGCGAGTTTGGCGCGGAATTGGAACGTCGCTTCGCGAATCCGCTGGGCTCGACAAGTGGACGTGGTCTGGTGCACACGATCAAGTTCGACCAGCCGACAATGATCAATCAGTTTCTGATCATGGAAGACTACCGCCAGGGGCACCGCATTCGCGGGTTTGTTGTCGAGGGGCGCACGGGCGACGGCAAGTGGGTCGAGATCAATCGCGGTACGGCTGTCGGCCGCAAGCGAATTGTGATGTTCCAGCCGGTCGACGTTACGACGCTGACGCTACGAATTACTCGCAACAGCGACGAGCCGATCGTTCGCGACTTTAAGGCCTTTTTGGTTGAAGGCGACAATCGCTATCTGTATGAACCGAAAACGGATGTCCCGTCACAGGGTGCTAAAGCAACTGCGAGTGATGAGCATAGCGCTCCGTACGTGGCGGGGAAGATTTGCGATGGCAATGCCCGTACCTGGTGGGGCGTTAGCCCGAAAGTTGCGGCGCCCTATAAGTGTTGGGTTCAGCTGGACCTGGGTAGAGAGTGTGTTGTCGATCGGACGGCTATCGATGAACCGTGGAATCGAACGGAGGAGTTCTTGCTGGAATACCGCAACAACCCGAAGGAGAACTGGGAAACGGTCTTCACGGACACAACGATGGGGCCTCGCTACAAGAGGAGTTTCGAGCCCGTCACCGGCAGATATTGGCGGCTTCGAGTCCTGAAAGCCAACCATGATCCAGCGATCGCCGAGTGGCAGTTGTTCGGACCGGGATCCCACAGTACCTGGCAACGGTGTGGTAAGGTTGGGCCCGCGGCGTTTGCCAAAGGGAAGGCCCAAGTCGAACTAGACATCTCGAAGTTTATCAATCAACCTGGTCAGTTTCTGCTGCGCTGTGACGACCTGGGCAAGGCCGCGATCACCATCGAGAGGATTCAAGTCTTCTACGACGGGCATCCGGTTCACGAGGAAGTGCTGTCACCGATCAAAAAAGGCGAGATTTACTTGCTCAACCGCCAGGCGCAAGTCGTCGACGACTCCAAGATCGTTGTGAAACTCACTCTCAAAACGCAAGCGAGCACCGAAGCGGAAATGCAAATACTGATCAAACGGACGCTGTAATCCGCTTCAATCGCCCTGCTCCACCCAAGATTCGCTGAACGCCGCATGCTTCATGCTCTTGCCGTCAGCAACAAAGTAGCTGTAGACGACGTGGATCAAGGTGTCTCGACCTTGGATAACCGCCGGATAGTGGTAAGACCCGTTTTCATGCCGCTCGAGATGCCGGGTCCACTTCCAGGACTTCCCTTCGTCGTCTGAAATGGACACTGCCAGACTGTTTCGCGGGTCGACCGTGTCATTGTAGACAAGTAACCAATGCCCGTTGGCCAAACGGACGCCGTCTAGTCCGGATCCGGGGTTCAGCAATTTGCTGTTGACCACTGGGCTCCAAGTCAGCCCATCGTCTTTCGATTCGGCCATTCGGATGCGGTGGCGAGGGCCATTCTCGCGCATGTAGGCGACCAGAGTTCCGTTGTTGCGGCGCAGGACGGATGGTTGGATGTTTCCCCATCCGATTAACGGTGCGCTTGCATACCAGGTGTCGCCTTGATCATCGGAGACGGCCATGATGGAACACGAAAACGTATCGCTGTAGAGGGGCAGCAGAATTCGGTCGCTGGGCAAAACGGTTGGTTTGCATCGCGGTTGCCAGCCCAGACGCTGGTACAACTTCGACTTCAGCCGCTCGCGCAAAACCTTCACCTTGCCAAGTTCCTTTTCGGACAGGGCGATCGGCCAACTCTTGACCAGTTGATCGAGCGATGCCAATGCTGGTTTCGAGAAATCTTTGGGTTTCAAAAGGATCAGTCCGCGCCGCGACCATTTGGGGACGCCCGGTTGGTCGTAGTTGTCGGAAACGCAATAGTTGGTCAGGCATGACTCCCAGCTGTTTGCCAGAATCGTGGGCCAGAACAGCCAGAGTCGATCGCGACGGTCAATCATCATACACGTGTTACAGTCGGGAAAGCCGGGCGTGTCGGCCATCACGAAAGGAGTGGACCAAGTGGCGTTTCCGGACTTGCGCCGCGATCCGTAGACGGCGACATCATCCGCCGTGCGCTCACCGGAACCACGATACCAGGAAACCAGCAGGTCCCCATTGCGACACTGAACAATTCCCGGGGCGTGATTGTGATCTGTACGTAATGGGAAGACCAGTTCCGCTGAATAATGACCTTCATTTTGAGGCCCGGCACCGGCAACCGCCAACACCAGGAGGCAGGATGAAACGACGCAATGCATGGATTGATTCTACCTTTTTAACAGTTTCGCCGCCCGAAGTTACGGTGGCATTGGGAAAGGGGCCAGGCTGTTGTTTCCGCACGGATCAGACGATTGCGCCGGGGCAGCCCTCGTGGGGGCCGTCAAATGGGTGCATGTCTTGCCAATTGTGCCGCGCTACTTCTTGCCGTTGCTTAAAGACCGAATGCGCTTTGTCGGCCATTTTCCGGAGTCTGGCCACTTCGGCATCGGTAATGGCATGATACTTTTTGCCAGCATCTTGGCCCTTTTCGGCCAGGTCCAACCACGCCGGCGGCAGGCCCGCGACGACTGCCTTTTGCGACAATGTGAAACGCATGGCCAGGTCGATTTCTTCCTGCTTCTCGAGTGTTCGATACCACCACTGGCGGGGTCGCCTGTTGCGGTGTTTGCCTTTGAATTCAGCCGGCCAATCGCCGGCTGACATCGGTTTAATCGCCAGGACGGCTGCGCCTTGTTCGGCGGCCAACTCGAGTACTTGTTTGCCAAACCCGAAACGGAACAGTTCGACAAAGTTGATCGGGAACATCACGGTGTCAAAACGAAACTTCCGCAAGGCAGCCAAAGCCGCGACGGTCGTGTGTGCGGAGAATCCAATGTGGCGGATCTTTCCCGCTTCCTTGGCTTTCAGGATGGCTTCCATGACGCCGTTGTTGCCAAAAGCCGCCTCGACATCCTTGACCGGGTCAATCAGGCAGTGCAGTTGATACAGATCGAAATAGTCGGTCTTCAGCCGTTTCAGAGAGCTTTCCAGTTCTTGGCGAGCCAGGTCCTTGGTCCGTTGTTTGGTCTTGCAGGCCAGGAAAACGGAATCGCGTTTGAATTCGCCGATGGACGCCATCGCCGTCCCCATTCGGGATTCGCATTTGGTATTTGCATATGCCGGAGCCACATCAAAGTAATTGACTCCGTTTTCGAGAGCTTTGCGAATCGACTGCGTGTAGACCTTCGGATCATCATGATTCTCACGGAGCGCAAAACCGGGGTACCCGACGATTGAGATCTTTCTGCCGGTTCGTCCCAAAGCACGATACGGCATGCCGGCGACGTTGTCCGCGATTGCCAACGCTGCCGCTGGCTGATGGATGTACGCGGACTGTCCCGCAACGCCTGCTCCAACGGCTACTGTCTTCAGAAAGACGCGTCTTTCCATGGTTGCCTCCAATACTACCGACATTGAAAATCGATAAAGTCTTAGGTTGTAGCTTCTGTGCGCTGCGGGCGCATGTTTGGAGTTGGATACCGAATGCTGGTCTGCCGCCGCTTGCCAGCACCGGTTGTCGACAAGCGGACGATCTTCGCGGCAAGCTCTGGCACATCCCTCTTGGGTCGTGGTCTTGTCCCGCTAGCAACACAGACCCGAGCGACCGTCCGCATGGCAAAGTGAATGCAACACGAGACGGGTGATTTCCCATGCACGACGGCGTACCCGTACCGCACGATACCCGTCATTCTAGATAAAGTGCCTCAAGAAGTCGCCCGGCCATTATCCGTTTGTCAATAAAAGTAGTTTTTTCGGCCGACCAGAGGATGGCGGCTTCGGATATCGGCTTCAACCTGTTTGTCCCAGAGATGGCGAACAATGGACTCGGCTCTCTTGGTGCAACTTTCCGCCTTTTCTCCATGAGCGAGGCGTCGGTAAGACGCCGCCAATCCCTCCCATGCCGGGGCGTACATCATATCCTTGGCGCTGCACTGTTGAAACTGGTCGAGCGCTTCCTCGGGAAACCCGTGTTCCAGCAATTCGAAACCCTGCTTGAGATTCGCTTCGATGCCGGCTATTTCCGCGTCCAGTCGCAACCGGATCGCGTTCTCCGATTTCACGGTTACAATTGAGCAGGGTATTTCCTGAGCGACCCTCCGGGCGACGCCACCGACCAGGATCCGCGAGAACCCTGTTTTGCCAACAGATCCCATGACGAGTAGATCGGAATGTGTTTCGCGAGCGGCGTTCAGGATTTCCTGATACGGCTTTCCGTAACGTATCGTCTTGTTCCACGTTACATCTTGGAGATCAAACTCCGCGAGAAACTGTTCAAATTGGGGGAGCTGCTCTCGTGCAGATGCCTGCTCCGCCATAACTGCGACTTGGCCAAAGCGATCATAACAATCGGGTAAGCCTTGGACCACCATCAGCACCGTCAACTCGGCTGGAAACCTGCGTGCCAGGTGAATCGCGTTTTTCAATGCGCGGCCGGACGATTTGGATCCATCTACCGGGCAGAGGATCTTGTTGACTTGGGGTGATGATCCGGGCGGCACGATCCAGACTGGCTTGGCAGCCTTCCGCCTGATTCGAGCGGTCGTATTACCCAGGCGAACCGAGCCGCCATCGCCCGATGTACCTGCCGCCATGATGATCACGTTGACGTCTCGCTGCGTTGCGTGCAGGTCGATGTGCTCAAACGGGACGCCCTCTTCAACCACGGTGTCGACGCTCGGAATACCCTCTGCTCGAATCTGTTCCGCGATTTGTTTCAGGTGACCGCCGATCTTGTCGACAAATATCGCCCGGACATTGGCGTGAACGTTCACGGTTGTCGGCATCACATGCAGCAAGGAAATTTTCGAGTCTAGCTGTTTTGCGACAAATACGGCCATTCTTACGGCGCCCTCGGCTGCGGGGCTGAAGTCCGTTGGCACGAGGATCCTCTCTAATAGATTCATTGCTTTCTCCTTTTCAGATCGGGAACAGAGCGTTGAGTAAGCTCAGTCCCGTGCCCTTTTTCTTGACGGCGACCAACGGTATTTCGGTCGAGGCGATCAGCCGTTCGGTTGTGCTTCCCAAAACGATGGCCGCGGCAGCCGTTCGGCCGCGCGCACCGACAATTACTAAGTCTGTTTGCTCGGACTGAATTGTGTCCGTGATCCCTCGCAACGGATTACTGGACAACAGGAACAAAGGGGTGACTGAACAGCCTTTGAAATCGAGGTGTTTGATGAACTCTCCATACGCCATGTCCACACTCTGCCGCATGGTTTCCGCGAGCCGTTCGTAGGTGACTCGCGATCCCTGATAACCCTCGAATGCCCGATAGACATGCAGACAGACAATGTCCAACGACGACCGGTCGGAACTGAATGCAATTGCCAACTCCATCGCATCCGCTGAATGCTCGGAGAAATCTACGGGTACGAGTATCTTGGAGATGCGAGGCTGCGTGCCTTATGGAACGACCAGAACAGAACAAGGGGCCTTTCGAGCGAGTTTCTCGGGAAGCAAGCCGCTTTGGTGGTGCTCCGTTGTCTTACCGACGAGTATCAGATCGATTTCCTTCTGGCGAGCTAGACGCAGGATTTCGACTATCGGCGTTCCTTCGATCACTTCGAACGCGATTGTGGTCTCCGGATGACATGAAAAACGTTCCTTGACGATCTCGGTCAATTGATCGGTCAATCGTTCGTCGATTTGCTCGTCATCCAGATGGGCGAAGGCGCTTTTGAAAAGTGATTCTCCGAACATGGTCCAAGCATGAACGACGTGCAGTTCGCTTTGTTCCCGCTGGGCCATGGAGGAGGCAAGTTCCATAATCTTTGTGTTCAACTCGCCATGTTCCCCATCCGACTCGTAAGGATTCGTGTCGACGGCGACCAGAATGCGAGCGAATGGTCTCTTCTGCATGGGCTTCACGACCCACACGGGACAGGGGCACTTGCGCATCAGGTGGAGTGAGGTGCTGCCAAACAGCCACTTCTTGACTCCATCTTGTCCCTCTCCGGTAACGATGACCAGGTCGTAGCTCCCCCTCAATACCTCGCGAATGATTTCAAGAAATGGCGTTCCGTTCAGGACCTTTGCACCAATTCGGCCCGCCCCTTACCGCCAGGGCCGACCGCGAATCTGACACGTTGCACATCAGGGAACGCAACTACTCGCCGACGGCGGGAAGTTCGTCCACCGGACTGTCGCCGGAGGCGATCGGATCGAGCCAGATACAAGAGTACCGCTTCAAAGGAGAAAAAGTATTCTTGGGCCAACGCGTGCCAGTGGCTCCAGAAGACTTCGAGGCCGATCCGTTCCACACGCAGACAATCGACCGTGTCGAGCAAAGGAGCTACTTCCGCGACCCATGGGTATTGCCACTGCAGTCGAAACTCAGGATGGTCCCAGTTTCTTCGAATGTGGTCGCCCCATTGTCCAACCCCGACTGGCGGTGTAAGGCCGCGATTTCGGGCTTGTCTTTGCTGGCGTTAATCGCCGAGGCGCAGCAGGCTCCCTGCATAATGCCACTCATCATCAATGCCACGCCCGACAAGACGCCGATTGCCAAGAGCCCGGGCGCGGACTCGGCCGTGACTTCCCTCGCATTCAAAGTGAACATGACCACAATACCGTAAATTGTCTGCGAGGAAGGCAAGGCCGAAACGCCAACGTACCGGCCATATCCACCTTCGATTTCCAGCATCGCGCCGCATGCCGCCTGTCCCGCTCGTGAACAGCCCAGAATGCTGCCGATTGCACCCAGTGCGACCGGGGCGTAAAGCCCAGCCCACCCAAGAGCAAGGACCAATGGATCCATCATGAGCTCGCTTTCTTAGTGAATGCCTCGAAAGGGTAGCCTTCTTCGGAAAGGCTCCAGCTGAAAAACTCAATGCAGTTCAATCGCAATCCATGAACCACGCCACCGATTACCGCCAATGTGAAGTTCAGGCCATGGCCGACCACCAGGATCAGGATTGCCGCCGCTATTCCCCTGCGACCGATTCTGGCCGTTGTCCCCGCAATGTCATTAAACGTCAGCGCCAGTTGCGAGCTGGCCAGCCCCAACGCGAAGAGCCGCAGATAGCTGAGCACGTCACCGAATGCCTTCGAGATGCCGGTCAGGCCTGTGATTCCATCAAGCAACCGCGAACCCAAGTCGCGAATGTCCATCGAAAAGGGACGATCACCGCTGAACAGCAAAACGGCTCTCGCCCCACCAGCCAACAAGGCAATGTCAACAGGAAGTAACCGGATCAACGGCGGACTCCCGGCCAACTTGAATCCGAACATCAAACCGCCCAGAATCATCGCTACCCAACCGAGCGGAGCAAGGAAACGTGTGGACCGCCGAAAACGCCATGCGGTGACAAGATTGGCCAGGAGCAGGTGAAACACGCCAACGATCATCGACAGGCGCATCATCCCGCCCTGGTTCTTCATGTCGAGCATCTTCAAAGAAGACAGAACCGACCCTTCGGCAGGGCTTGCGCCGAAGTAACCACCGACCATGATGCCGTATAGGAGTGATGCGATAACCAAAGCCAAGAATAGATTCCGCAATCGAATGTTTTCGCGAGTGTGACTCAGCTTGCGCCACAGCAAAATCAGGATCGCACCCAGCAGCATTGCATACCCCGCGTCGGACAGAATCATGGCAAAGAAGACAGTAGTCGAATTGCCTCCATTTGATAGTGCGGTACGGTGTAGAACCAGAACCGCGGTGGCCCGCAATCCTGCTTCGACGGTAAATGGAAGTCTCCTCACGGTTTCACCGCGTCGATCGCCTTGGCAAGCGAGTCACGCTCGCCTAATAACTCATCGTGCCGCTGCCGAATAGTGAGTGCCTCGTGTTCAACCGTGGCAAAGTCAAATCCCAGAGGATTCTCCGCTTGCTGATGCCGATCGGGGCATGTGCTCAAGTACTGCAACGCTTCTTGTGCTTCGGTGGAATAACCTCGGCCCGGTTTGCCGTCCCCCGTTGCCGGGGTGAGGTTGATCAAGTGCGCACAACCGAGGCGCTGCAGACCTTCAAGAACGGCCTGCTTCTGGTCGATTGACCCGTAGAGCGTGATATTGTTGATGGGGACAATGGCCATTAGCGGTAATCCAATAGCGATGCTTTCTCTTGTCGTTTCGCCTTGACAAGCTTCGAGCGAACCACGGCGGCTCGCTCCGCGTCACCCAGGTAGATGCAAATGCGGTGAATATTCTCTTGGGCGGTTGGAATCAGGATCTTTTCAAACAGATTGACCCGTTGCGTAATCCGAAGCACGGCCTTATCCAGTCGCGAGACCCGCTGCTTCTCGACTTGTTCACGAACATGCATCGAACTGACTATCTGCAAATACTTCACCAAAGTATCGACCCAACTCGGCGTTGCTAATGCCGAGTAGTCCTCGACCAGGCACTCCACGTTACGAAGCACGGGAAGCGATGCACCGATAACGTTTTCCTCGTCGATTTCCACGGCTCGGATTTTCACGTAGTCTGACAAGTCCATCGCCGCGGCGCCCAGAAGTTCTAGCAGGCCTTCTAACGACACCATAAGTTGGGTGATTTCGCGCCGCGTGGCCTCGAGCACCCTCTGCGCGATCTTCAACTCGACCGTCAATTGGCGGCGTTTCAGGTCCAACGCCGGCAGAAAACGTTGAAAGGTCTTCAGCCAATCACGTTGCAGCTTCAGAGAACTCTTGTTAAGTGACAACGTTTCCATGGTCGGGGCTGCGTCGTTCTTGGAGCGTGTCTCGAGATTGTGAGGGTGAGGTTCCTGGCGAGCCGCGAAAGCGGGAAACCCTCGGGACGTCGCAGCTCAGCGAAAGCTTCACCCTCCCGGCTCAATAACCGCCAGTCAATCTCGGGACATACTCTTACATCGTGTGGGCCGTACTCTGCTTTGGATAGTACTTCTCGATCAAGTCTTGCCTCATCAACAGTTCTTGCGGCTCGAAACACTCAGCCAGCGTTATCCAACAAAGGTCAAGCGCGTCGTTCAAGGTCATCGATACCTCTAGATTCATGAACCGATCAAGAAACAACTTGCCGAATGTCGCTGCATTATGATCGAATTCGGACAGCTCGAAGGCCATCGCCTTCTTCTGCTCGGCCTGCTTGGCCGCCGAGTAGAAGCGAATCATGGTATTCATGATCTGAGCGTGATCTTCGCAGGTCACTTTGCCGATCACTTGTTGTTTCAATCGCGACAGGGATCCGAACGGATCGATGGTCCCGTTGTGCAGATAAAACTGGCCTTCCGTGATGTAGCCCGTGTTGTCGGGTACAGGGTGGGCTACGTCGTTCCCCGGCATCGTTGTGACGGCCAGAATGGTTACCGACCCGGCACTCTTGTAGTCACACGCTCGCTCGTAACGCTGGGCCAGTTGACTGTAGAGGTCGCCCACATAGCCGTGATTCGCCGGAACCCGCTCAAGAGTAATGCCGATCTCTTTTAACGCATCCGCGTACGCGGTCATGTCGGTCAGCAACACCAGCACGCGCTTTGCTTCGTCCACGGCGAAACGCTCTGCGACCTTCAGGGCCAAATCCGGAATCAACAGACGTTCGACGATAGGATCGGACGCCTGGTTGACGAACATTACGACTCGTGAAAAGATTCCCTCCTCTTCAAATTGCGTGCGGAAGAAATAGTAATCATCGAAGATCAGCCCCATGCGGCCGAAGATAATGATGTCGGCGTCGGCCTGGCTCCCGATGCGAGCCAAGAGTTGGTTGTAAGGCTCACCGGCAATCGAGAAAATGGGGAGCTTTTGACTCTCGACTAGGCAGTTGAAGACGTCGATCATCGGAATCTTTGTTTCGATCATGCGTTTGGGCAACAGCCGCATTGTCGGATTCAGGGCTGGTCCACCGATGTCGATCTTGCGCTCGGCGGAAAGTGTCGGGCCATTGTCGAGCGGTTCCCCCGAACCGCGAAAAACGCGACCCAGGATGTTCGCCGAGTACGTGACCTTCAACGAATGGCGGAAAAAGCGTACCGTCGCGTCGGTCGACATGCCCCTGCCTCCCGCGAAGACCTGTAGCGATACTTCGTCCCTTTCCAATTTGATCACTTGGGCCAACGACCGCTCGCCATCCCAGTTCTCGACCACGGCCAAATCGCCGAGCCCCACGTTCCCGGCGCGCACCTTGAGAATGTCGCCCACGATCGACAGAACACGCGTGCATCGAACCAAGTCTTCAAACATGTCTGCGTTCCCCGAGAACAAGCTCCGTGTTGGCGGTTCGAAAATAAATCACGAAGTCCGTGGCTCGAGTCACCTTGTCACGGTTTGAGCCGATCTCCCACGAACCAAGAGGGCGGTGGTGCCATCGGGCTCTCCGCGGTTGCCACGCGATCGAAAGTTGTCAGAGGATCACTGCGCCATGCCCATTTTTTGTCGAGTGTTGTGTGTGGGGCTGGCTGCGGGAAGATTGCAATCGACGTGCCAGACGGAGAATGTCTTGTCGAGATGGAGCGTTACGTCCTTTATGGATCTCGACTTAAGACACCTCGTGTTGAATCTGGGCAGTGGGGAAGATCGCTGTCCGGATGTCGGTCGCCCGACAGGCCGTCAGGAAGCTGACACCCGAGGATGTTGCCGCAGACAACCAGCGTAGATCTGGTCGATCACTGCCAGTGGCCCACACGGTACTCGCCGATGAGAAGACCGCACAGCACGCCCGAAAGTAAGGGCCTGATCCCAGAACGTGGGGGCATGCCGGCAGCGAAGACGAGCATTTGCATCGTGGTTACTATACGGGTCTTCAGTTTTCCGCCGAGCTCGTCTCGACGGGAATCCAACTCAATAGCTACCAAGGCCAGAAAACGGTAGCCCGCCCCCATCGGCCCTGCGCCGATGGGGCGAGGATTGTGCGGCGAGCAGGTGAGTTATGGGCTCCGCCAGCACTGGGCATCGGAGCCGGGGCACGACCAAACGATGCCGGGGGCGACGTGGATGAGTACCGCGAAACGGTTCCAGGATCGTTTTAGCGTGAGTTGCCCGAGGAAGGCCACGAGCAAATCAGCTGAGGCACCGGTAAGACACGACGAAAAAAAGACCCACATCAGTTTGACGTAAGTCCTTAATCTGACAAAAGCGAGGCCGAAGGGACTCGAACCCTCAACCACCGGATCGACAGTCCGGTACTCTAACCAATTGAGCTACGGCCCCTCAATGGCTGTTGGATACGGGTAGATTATACTCGCACGGAAGGCGGCTGCAAGCCCTGATTTCCCCTCCCCGCCGTCTTATGTGCGATTCGCGCATGCTTACAGCAGGTGGACCCGAAGCGACGAGCGTGCGTGTCCGCCTTACGAAGTCCGAATAATCGGCAGAACCCGGTTTTTTATACCGGATTGAAGCATTGCATGCGTTCGGTTGTGCACCATCGACTGAGTGTGACCTACGCTATAGAAGAGTGATATCGGTTGGCCGTGGATGGGAGATTTGCCATGTGGAACTATGTTGATGGGGCATTAGAGCCGCTTGTCCATTTGTTTCAGACCCTGGACCGCCAGCAGTGGACGCTTGTCTTCGCAGGGGTCCTGGTCGTTGGGTTCCTGTGCATGCGCGGGTTTGGCTCGCGCACGAATTACTGATGCGAGGTCAGATAGCACAAGATACGGGGCTGTATACAGGATTCGAATGAAGTCTGGAAGAACCCCAGGTGTGGGAGCGACGTCATGAGTTGGATGCTGACGGGAATTGCCGGGCCGATGGCGTTGGCGGTCGTTGCGCTGGTGGGGTATTGGATCGGATTGCGAAAACGCAATGAACTGGATGCGGCCCTGCAAGAAGTCGAGGACTCGAAGCGGAATCTTTATCGGGCCGATTCGGTCATTCGGCAAGTGGAGTCTGTTTCTGCCCAACTGCGACGTCACTTGGCGGCTCATCACGCCAGTGTCCGCCATTGCCAGGAGCAGATTCGTCAGCTTGGCGAGCAAATGGAGCCGGCATCCGAAGCGGATGACCGCACAGTGGTTCGTCGTGTGTTGGAGCCGACTGATGCGGTGGCGACCGAAATCGCAACTGCCTACAATGAACTGCGCACGCACATGCGAACGCTTTCCGAGCTGCATGTTGTGTAGCCTGGCCACAGCCAACGTGAGAAGCAGTTTGCATCCCGGGGGGCACGTCTTAAGGGCTCAATTTCGAGATTCTGCCCTGCCTCGGCCGCGAATCCTCATCGTAGCCGTTTACGCCGCTGGGGTCTGACGCAATTTTCGGCGGAGACAGCGTTTCTTTACGCGAACGCATTTTGTCGCCGAAAATGGGTCTAACCCCTTGGAAACGCTGGAACTTCGCCAGCAGCAACCGTTCGTAGCCTGAATCAGAACAGGTCCTTGTTCGGCGCGTATCCAAGCTGGTGAACGCGCTGTCGGTCCTTGGCGGCTTGTCGGAGTTGTCCGCTGGCTTCGGCGGCGAGCATTCTGTGGTATGAAATGACGGCCACATTCCGCTCGATCCTCTTAAGCACGAGGTCGAGCGGTCGCATGTCAACCACCTGGTGTTTCAGCAGATCGACCTCCCATTGAAATGACCGCAATGCCCACTCGGCCAGATTCGCCGCCTGATTCAGATCACGCAAGGCGGGTTGAAAGTCTTTCAGTTGGTAATAGACGAACCCTCGTGTATCAAGAATCCCGGCGGTGCCGAACACGGCTCGATTGGCATCGGATAACGATGTTGGCAAGATCATCGAAAGGCTGCCTTCCTTGCCGAGTTGGTCGATCTGAGTGCGATCCCGTTTGGCATCTTCGGCGCGATCAAGTGTGTCAAATAGTTCGGCGCGTTGGAACAGCACGCCGGCCAGGTGCGCTTTGAGTGTGTTTCGCTTCTGTTTTGAGGACTTGGCCTGCTTGCGGTATTTGTCATATGTAGATTCGGCCCGCTTGACGGCTTGGTTCAGACTCTTCAGTGCGGCCTGGTACTTTTCGAGTTTACGAAGTGAAAATGCACGCCCCGCATAAAGAAGGGCTGCCGGATCCAGCATCGCCACTTGGTTGCCCGACAATTGAATTGCTTCGTCTGCATTGCTCAAGGCCTTTTGCAATTCCAGCCCCCCGAGGGCACGGGCATAGGCCAAGGCGTTGAGTTGATCCGCGCGGGTCGACGGGGCAGCCTCTGGATCAAGGATCGCTTTGGATTGGGCGATCGCCTCGCGATGGCGACCGAGATGCTGCAGCAGTTGGCTCCGGAGTTCGGCAGCCAACTCCGAGTCGGGAGCCAATTGTCGAGCTCGACTACAGTCCTCAAGGCCACTGGCCCACTGCCCCGCTTGCCGTTTTAGTTCGGCTCGTGCGATCAGCAGGTCGACGTTTGTGCTATCCCAGGTAATGGCTTGATCTAAACGTTGAATTGCCTGCTCCAACTGGCCGTCCAATTCCAGGTTGGCAGCGGTGGCCTGATACCACCGCGCGATTTCGCGAGGAAACTCGGCCAAACCAACAGGCCCGACGACAAGGCCGACAATCGCGACAACGATGAGTGTCTGCAGCACGGATCGACCATGTGGCCCCGGGCTGGGCGAGCGTTCGAGCTGTCGAGAATCGACTACGTTCATGGGGCTTCCGATCTGTTTCCGTGTGTGCCGAGAAGGCCGATTGTTTGCAAGGTGTTGTTCGAAAGTGGCTTGGTATCGATCGGAGTTGCTGGACAGTTCCCGCCCGACGGGGGGTGTTGGCGCCGGCTGTTTGAACCGAGAAAACTCAGCCGGAAAACGGCCGGTCGACACGCGGTGTGTGACCACTCGAACTGTCACGGAAATGGGACGCGGTCCAAGTTGCCTCAAGCTGTCATCGCCCCCCGCGCCAAGCTGATGTGTGTTTCCAGC
>JAJSAJ010000218.1 GCA_024274855.1 Planctomycetota bacterium
CAGTTTGGGACAGGGCAGAGCCATGAGCAGCACGCCACAAGCCCGACCGGCGGTCGGGCATCGCAAAGCGGACAGCCGATCCTTGGCAGCTCGACTGATGCCGCATAAAAACGGCATGAGGCAATACTGAACGCCTGTTCATGTCCCGTCAGCAGGGGACAGCCACTGATGGCGGTAACACGTTGGGCTGATGAGAGTTACGACGCGAGAAGCACGGGCAAGCGCTGCGGCCCGCTGTGGAGAACGTGTCAACAATGGCAGGGTGAGAAGTTTCAACTACGCCGTAGCCCGGTCGCCGTGACCACGGACAGGGCGGACGCTTACTGAAAATGAGGCGTGAACAAAACACGGCCGAAGGAAAGTACCCCCATTCAGAGGGCTGCTCTTGTCGCTGCGAAGCTGCTTCTTGCCTGCTCGGGTGGTCTCAAGGCGAGACTGGCGGAGCAGGCGGCGGCACGCGAGTCAAAGCAACCATGCAAGCAGAACCAGCGACGCGGTCCACCCCAAGATTGGCAAGGGCGTTTCTAGTTCGCATCACTGTGATGTGCACCGCGACGCCCTATCCGACCATGAAAGGTCACCCGGGCGCATGACCGACCGGTTTTACTAGTTGGCGAAGTCCGTGCTCCGTTGCGAATCGATAGCGAATACGTCCGCTTGGGGACGCGCAATCTATTCATGTTTTGCGAACCGTTGCGAGGTTGGTGACATGTCCGAGTCACGGAACGTCGCACGAAGGTTGACTGGGCACATGCGTTGCGTGATTTCCTGAACGAGTTCTATGCGGAAGCGGAGGAGATCGTCTTGGTGATGGAAAATCTCAATACTCACTCTCCCGGTTCGTTCTACGAAGCGTCTGAACCAGAGGAAGCTCGCCGCCTGACTGCGCGTTTATAGATCCACTACACGCCCAAGCACGGCAGTTGGCTAGACATCGCCGAATGTGAATTCAGTGTGCTGCAGCGTCAGTGCTTAAATCGCCGAATCGACAGCGCGGAGTTTCTCGGTCACGAAGTCAACGCATGGCAAGCGTCACGCAACGCGATTGACAGCGAGATCAATTGGCAGTTCACAACGGGCGACGCTCGAGTAAAACAACGTTGTCTCTACCCGGAACACCTGCGCCGCGACGCCGACCAGCAATCGCCCGAGCCGACACCCGCCTACAACTAGTTCGACTGTTTGATTTGTATTGACTTATTGTAACTCAAAGTGTATCAGCACCTTCCGTGATTGTATAGTTCGACTAGACCCAAAACAAGCGAAGGCCGAGGTGGTTTCCGGGCCGACGAGGTGACGAGCGCAGGGACGAACCGGTAGCGCTCCGGCGCATCCGGCCAAGGAATTCGAGTTCGTGGTGCTTCATGTTGTGTGGGTCTTTCTTTGGTTCGGCGTTGCGGCGGACCGGAGCATCCGGACTCCGGCTTCAATCAATCCAGTCAGCATCGTAGTGGCGTGTGGAGTCGATTGAGTAAACGGAAGAAGACGGGCTGCCAAGGATTCCAAGGCAAGACCTGGTAAACGATTCGCCGGCCCGTTCTGATGACCTGAGTCGGAATGTTGATGAACGCATTGCGGAAGGTGGAGAAATCCATGTGCAGAACCAATTGTTTTTCTCGACGATGCTTCTTCTTCCACCTGCCTTGTTCCGGTAGCATGAGGGCTGCCCAGATTTTCAGATTCAAGGCAAGCGATGCGATAACCATGTATGCCCAATTGCTTTCCAGGTTATCCACCG
>JAJSAJ010000219.1 GCA_024274855.1 Planctomycetota bacterium
CAACGTCGGCGCGGCAACGTTCCAAGCGATCCTGGAACTGAATACCGGCACCACCCCGGGCGACATCACGTTCAACTATGTCGATGTCGATTTCGGTAACGCGTTATACGATGACGCAGCCAGTGCCACGGTTGGGATTCAACTTGTCACATCGTCAATCGACTCGGTCAATCAACTGGTATACAACGGGGCCGGACCCGCGTCCTCGCTGCTGACCGACAGCACTGCTTTTGTCTTCTCCACCGACGTCGCGTTTAACGCGACCGTCACGCAGGATATCAAGATCAGCAACGTCGATCCCGGCGATCGCCTGTTGGTAAACGCGTGGAAAGGTGATGATCTGATAACGCTCGAAAACACTTCGGTGGCCAATTCCATGGTCGGCCTGGATGCGTTTCTGATCGGTGGGGCCGGTAACGATATCATCCATGATGGACTGGGCACCGATACGCTGGCCGGCGATCGAGCCTACACACGACGCGACGACGATGGCATCGATATGCTGTACAGCGACGATGCGACCGGTGGCGATCGACTGATCGGCCCCAGCGCCGCGGACGGTTACTTCTCGACACTCGGTTTCGACGCCGGTCAGGACCAGCGGATCTTTGAAGAAACGGTTATCGATAACAGCGAGACGAATACCACGGGCGACAATTTCTATCGCGAACTGCTCGGGCGCACCGGACTGGACACGGATACCGATTGGATCCAAGGCTCACAGACACCCAGTTATCAAGACAATTACCGCGCACACGTGACCACCGGCTATTCAACTCCCTCAGACCATGTCACTCGGGCCGTCTGGACGGCAAAAAACACGGCACCCGGCTGGTACCAGTTCCTGGCGACCTGGAAAAATGGCAGCTCGCGATCACACGACGCACCCTACTCGATTGTCGATCGTGTCGAAGCGGCCGTGGCCGGCCCTGCCGGGACAACCACCCAGTTCACGACCGATTTGCCCTCTTCCGAAACCGGCTTTTATGAAGGGGCCGTCATTATCTTCGCGTCCGGGACCAATAAGGAAGCAATTCGTGTCATCACCGACTATAACGGGACCACCAAACAAGTGACAGTCGATACGGCATTGACGACCGCCCCGGCCGTCAGCGACACGTTTACCGTGACCGCGCCAGTCGATACAACGGCCGGCACCGTCTCCAACACCAATTCCACACCCACAACCACCCAATTCGATACGAATCTTGTCGCACCGGACGGCACGTACGAAGGTGGGATCGTTACGTTCACGTCGGGTCCGAACGCCGGCGAAAGTGCACTGATCGTCAGCTTCAGCAGTACGAACGGCCAAATCACACTCGAGAACGCCCTGTCCACCGCGCCCGGAAACACCGATACGTTCACATTGACCAGGACCCGAATCACCGTCGAAGTGAATCAAGCAATCACGGCATCCGGCGGCTTCGACTCGTTGGGCGGCGTCGGCTGGAGACGATTGATCGTGACCGACAGTAGCTTACGGTTCCTGGCAAAAACGTTTCCCATCCGGTACGGAGTGGCCAATGTCGAGCTGTCGAACGATGCGGGGAACCAGCACGTGATCGCGGACGCTGTGCGGATCCAACCGGTTGCCGAGTGGTTCGTTGACAACTCGGATGTCCAGGTTCTGTCACCCTATGAATACTACCAGGAAACAGGTAGCGGTTGGACAGACGATACCTCGGGCGGATATGGCAGCAGCGCCCGTCTTGCACTGGTCGATGGTGCCGAAGAGACCGGGACCTGGACCCTGCGCAACCTGGTCGAAGGAACGTATGAAGTGTTCGTCACGTGGAACAGTACGCCCACCGACTCGAATGTGTCCCAGGAAGACCAATCCCGATCGCCGGCCGTTCCGTACACGATCATCGACGGCCTCGTGCAGTTTAGCCAGACGCCGACCGTTGACCAACGGTTCGGTCCGGAAGACGACAGCAACTCGGTTACAGACGTCAGCGGACGGCATTGGAAGAGTCTGGGCCAGTATGGGATCCGGTCTGGGACGTTGAAGGTGCGGGTCAGCAGCAGTGCGCCCGGGAACTCGAACGGCGGGACGACGTATGTGTCGGTCGACAGCGTACGAATTGTCCGCCGACGTTAGGCGGTGGCGGGGGCGGGAGACTCGCCTCCCTTTTCTTCATTTTGCATTTATCAATTTTCATTTTTCATTTTTCATTTTTCATTTTTCAATCTGACTTTCTCGAACCCTTGCCTCCCCCTCCCGGAGCGACACGCCTTTTCTTACGCCATTTTCACGAGTCCCCAAGTCGCAGAGTTTGCTCGGGCGGCTGGTCCGGCTCGGCAAGCCGGACCTACGGGGGCAAGCCGGACCTAGCAACCCCCCCAAGCATCCTCCCACCATCCACCCTATCTGACCGTCACGCCCCACGACCTCGGATCGGCATATTCCCACGTTTCCCCGTCGATCTATTGACAGATCGCCCAACTCTTTCCACGATAAACTATACTTATGACGCCGGGGGGGTTGTAACTGGCGTGCCAGGGTAGGGAAACGACCGCACAACATCGGCCGTGCAACGCGATCGACCGCGCACGTGACTCGTGTTGGCTTGTCAAACGCCCGTGTTTCCATCGGGTAGATACGTCTAATCCAGGTTTCCCACGTGGACGCGAGTGCGCGCGTTGGTGATATCCCTCACCAACCGTCTGAAACCCTCTTTATGTACATCTTGATTAACAAAAGCTGGCGCAAACCCAGGGGCACGGAGTGCGCGCGGACACTGTGCATGGGACCCAACCCAGAATGAATACAAACACTAAACAAAAACCCGACGATCGCCACTCGCGGCAGCCCGAGTCACCCGAGAAAGTGAAACGGATCCTGTTCGTTAACCGGTCGTACTACCCGGACGCCGAGGCGACCGGCCAGCTGCTGACCCAGCTGTGCGAGGACCTGACCGGGGACTTCCACGTTACGGTCGTCGCCGGCCAACCGAACTATAATCCGCAACAGGTCCCCTTCCGACGTACCGGACGAGACACTCACAACGGAGTTGAAGTCCGACGCGTCTGGAACACTCAGTTTCGCAAATCGTCGTTTCTGGGCCGAGCGATCAACTACGTCAGCTTCCTGCTCTGTGCCGCCCGCGTCACGTTGCTGCTCAAGCGGCCGGACGTCGTGATCGTCGAGTCGGACCCGCCGCTGCTGTGCCTACTCGGCTCGCTGCTCAAGCTGCGCTATCGCACTCGGCTGGTCGTCTACCTGCAAGACATCTACCCGCACCTGGCGGTCGCCTTGGGCAAGCTGTCGGACAATTGGCTGACTCGCCTGCTGGAACATTGGTTCACAGCCGCGTATCGAAACGCCGACCGAGTGATCGTCCTGAGCCAGGACATGCGCGATGTGATGCTCGAAGCCGGCGTCCAACCGGAGAAGGTCGACGTCATCCCGAACTGGGTCGATGCCGCCCACATCACACCGGTCAAGCAGGACAACCGGTTTCGGGCCGAGCAGGAATTGGACGACCGGTTCATCGTTATGTACTCGGGCAACCTGGGCCTGTGCCAGGGGCTGGAAGGCGTACTGGTCGCCGCCGAACAGCTGCAAGAGCGAACGGATATCATGTTCCTGCTGGTCGGCGACGGTGCCGCGAAGCAGCGGCTGGTCGGGATCGCTCAGAAACGCGAACTGAAGAACGTGCGGTTCGTCGACTACCAGCCGCTGTCCCGCCTGGCCGAGAGCTTAAGTGCCGCGGATCTGCACCTGATCCCGCTCGACCCGCGTGTGATCCGCTATATGATGCCCAGCAAGCTGTACGGGATCCTGGCCTCCGGCACGCCGGTCGTCACTCTGGCCGCCGAACAGAGCGAGCTGGGCGAGCTGGTTCGGCAGGAACAGGTCGGTGTCACGGTCACGCCCGACCAGCCGGAAGAACTGGCCGAGGCGATCCTGTGGTTCGCCGACTGGTGCGATGATCGCAAGGGGTTTGGCCAGCGAGCTCGCGAGTTGGCACTCGACGCATTCGATCGGCCGATCAGTGTCGCTCGGTTCCGCCTGATGCTGGACCAGGTACTCGATCCGGACTCGGCCAACCAGCCGCAACCGACCCGGGAAGGCCCGGATCGGCCGCACGACTCGGACACTCAGCCGCCGGCGGGCACGTGCCCGCCAACCTGCACTCAGCAGCAAATCGAAACGTCGATCCAACCCGCCACCGTTCCAACACCCGGTACCGCATTCTCCTTGAAAGACCAGACAACATGAGTTACTCGGAACGGGAACCCGGTTCCCGCCGTGCGTTGATCACCGGTATCACCGGCCAAGATGGATCGTATCTGACCGAACTGCTGCTGAGCAAAGGCTATGAGGTGCATGGGATCGTCCGCCGCAGCAGCAGCATCGCGCGCACCCGACTGGACGAGCTGCCGGGTATGGTCCGTGCCAACCTGCACTATGGCGACGTCACCGACGCAGCCTCGATCATGCAGCTGGTCATGGACCTGGAGCCGGACGAGATCTATAACCTGGCCGCTCAGAGCCATGTGCGCATCTCGTTCGATAACCCGGTCTATACGGCCGAAGTGGTGGCCATGGGCGCATTGAACGTCCTGGAAGCGGCAAGACTGCTGAACAAACGACGCCCGGTCCGGCTCTATCAAGCCTCGACCAGCGAGATGTTCGGCGGTGCGCCGGGGACCGCCCCCCAGTCGGAAACCACGTCGTTCCACCCGCGAAGCCCCTACGGCTGTGCCAAACTGTTCGCTCACTGGCAAGTCATCAACTATCGCGAAGCGTACGACCTGTTCGCATGCTGTGGGATCCTGTTCAATCATGAATCGCCACGCCGGGGCGAGAACTTTGTCACTCGCAAGATTACGCTCGGGGTGGGGCGGATCCGGGAAGGGCTGCAAGATAAATTGCGGCTCGGCAACCTGGACTCGCGTCGCGATTGGGGGTTCGCCGGCGACTTCGTCGAGGCGATGTGGATGATGCTGCAACAGGACCGGCCCGACGACTATGTGATCGGCACCGGCCAGACGCATACGGTCCGCGAGTTCCTGGAAGTGGCGTTCGGACATGTCGGACTGGACTGGCAAGAGTATGTCGAAATCGACCCGAGATTCTATCGGCCGACCGAGGTCGATATTCTGTTGGGCGATGCCAGTAAAGCTCGGGAACAGCTAGGGTGGCAGGCGAAAACGTCGTTCGAAGAGCTGGCGAAGATTATGGTCGATCACGACTGGCGAGCCGCACAGCACGAACGCGAAGTCGGGGAGTTGGCAGGGGGATAGCGGGCAGGAATATAAGAGGGAGCCTCGCCCTCCTTTTTCTTCATTTTGCATTTATCAATTTTCGTAACACTTTAGCCGTCTGCGGTAGGATTTGTATCTCACTGCTGTTTTTTCGGTTGATCGACCCCAACGGCCTTGTGCCGTTGGTGAGCGAGTCTATTGAGCTAAGAGCAACATGTCACTCCAATGTCCCGCTCCCTCCCCGCCGCCGCC
>JAJSAJ010000220.1 GCA_024274855.1 Planctomycetota bacterium
ATCGATCTGACCGGATGCGGAGGCGAAGGGCACGGCCGAATCAATTGGACGCGGCAGGAAGCCAAACTGGCGACGATGTACAGCAAAGGCGTGCTAGTGATCTTCGGCGTCTATCTGGATGGTCACCACTGGGCCGACTTTCTTGCCGACCGGTTCGCTTCCCGCCGCATCGTTGCACTGCGGGGCAGCGACCGAGCCATGCTGTGGTCCAAACCGATCGGCTTTCGCGTACGACCACTGATTGTCGGCGACAGACTGTACGCCGAGCCGTGGAAGTTCGACCTGCATACCGGGCAGGCCAAATTACAAGCACATCCTATCACCGGACAACCCGTTCGTTGGCAGTTCGCTCGGCCCGGCCACCACTGCGGCAGCCCAAGTGCGTCTCAAAACGCGCTCTTTTTTCGCTCATTCACTCTGGCTTACTACGATCTGGTGAATGACTTCGGCACTCTGCACTTTGGCGGCCAGCGTCCCGGTTGCTGGATCAATGCCATTCCGGCCGCCGGTCTAGTCCTGGTACCGGAGGCGAGTGCCGGCTGCGTCTGCACTTTTCCAAACGTCTGCACGGTAGTGTTTCAGCCGACAAGCCAGAACAAGGCATTTGGCATGTACAGTGCACCGGGACCAGTGACACCGGTTAAGCACCTGGCGATCAATCTTGGCATGGCCGGTGACCGGAAAGACGTGTCGGGCACTCTGTGGCTCGGGTTTCCTCGCCCCGTGGGCAAGCCCCCGCCGACCTACGGCCCCGGAGATCGGATGGTGCTTCGGTTTGATGCCAAGGTTGAATTCTATCCCGGTGGTCGATTTGAGAAGACCAACTCGAACTACACGCACATCACCGGGACGGACGATCCTTGGCTGTTGACCTCGGGCGCGAACGGATTGCGACGATGGGTGCTTCCACTCCGAGGCAAGCAGAACAAGCCGGCGACCTACCGCGTTCGCCTGGCATTTGCCGCGCCACCTGGAGACCAACCGGGCCAGCGGGTTTTTGATATCAAGCTCCAGGGTAGACCGGTTGAGAAAGATTTCGACATCGTGAGGAGTGCGGGCGGGGCGCAGCGAGCGGTGCTCAAGGAGTATTACTCAATCGGAGTCACAAACAGCCTCACTCTGGAACTCGTCTCCAAGGTTGGCGAGCCAGACGAACGCCAATGGCCATTGCTCCAGGCGATCGAAATTGTCGCGCAGGGTCCTGCTGAATGACCGAAGCCGGGACACGAGTGGGCTAGTGGCCATTTCCCCAGGGTCAGCGTCTTTTTCGTGTGCCGACGGAAATCACAACGATCTATTATTGACGCTACCGAACTAGCGCGGGTATCAAAGACGAAATATGATGTCGCAACCAACCCCAAGCGACCGCTCGGGGTGGTCTTGCCATCCACACAACACAACCGATCGCCAATTCCAGAACTTGGTTTGGGAAGCCGAGTACGTTCGAAGCTTGGGGCACAACGGAACTGATTTTAGCAAACTTTTCTGCGTTCTGGTCAATATACGGACGTCCG
>JAJSAJ010000221.1 GCA_024274855.1 Planctomycetota bacterium
CCGATTGCGTAAACCAAAAAAGGGATCTAGAAGCCCAACCCGACTTAACGGACATCGCAACGTGATCGGTACCCGGGACCAAGAACGATGGCCTAAGATCCAAGTGCTGAACTCCAGGCAATTATCCCATGTCTGATGAAAGAACATGAACAGCATTCGAACTTACCGACACTTCCGGGATGCCAACGTGTGCCAACATCAGATCATAACACGCGCCACCCCGGCGGTCCAATCAGGAACAACCGATGCCGAGTGTCTTGACGATGACCACCGTTGATCGCGAAGGGAACCAGTGTGCTCGGCCTTTACCCACTTCTTCAGTTTTCCGGCGGGCTTGTCCCAGCGGGAATACAACTGATTACTTACGTGAATAGCTACACTTGCGAGAAGAATAGTAACCGCCCCCGTCAGCCCCCGTGACGGCGGATCGCTGATTTTGAAGATCGCTGATGGATCAGAGGCGCCGCCGGGACAAGCCTGCCGGAGAGATGTGGGTAAAGACAAACCAGTGTGCCGCACGGCAATCCAGGATGCGTCGACTAAAACCACCCAGCCAACTCGGGCCGAATCGAGCTGTCGATTTTCCACCAAGTGCCGCGGATCGATCCGTGGTCTGATGAAGGAAATGGAAACGTCCGCGACTAACTTATCTGCGTACGCTGCTGAGACCCTCGACTGACACAACATCCACACGATTCTCGATCCGTTCGATTTCCGGCAAACCGTTAAGAATGGATTGAAGAACCTGTTTCAGATAGAAGGTCGGTAGACGGCCTCGCAAGATCAGCACACCATCGCAGTAGTCACACCTGATCTCCCGCCAATGCCGCGAGAAGTGGCAACTGCATACCAGACGCTGATGCACCTGCTGCAACACACGCTCGGACGTGTCCTCTGCCCCATCGATGCGAATACGTGTTTTTTCCCTTGTGCCTTTCATCGCCGAACCCTTTCCTTGCTTGTGGTCGGTTCTACGACAATGCAATTCCACAGCATATCGAGATGCCCGCCACTCCGTTCGAAGACTGCACACTCCTAACCCGATAATGTACTCCTGAATGGGCCTGCCGCACAATACCAGTTTAAAGGGCTTTTCATGGCCTTTACCTATACCGCCCATTTCCCCTGCGCGACGCCACGTAAGGCGAGATGGTAACGGCTACACGGGATGAACAGACAATCAGCGACCGCGACGTCGTCCCATGCGAGGCACTGGCAATGCGGTCCCACGATAATGTCGCCGGCGGACCGTGTTCCCATAAAAGTGCAACGGGCGATATGGGCGTTCGAGGATCGGCGTTCGCTCGATGACCGCGCGCTCTGCGGGTGGAAGGACGACTCGCCCATACCAACCGGGTTCGGCACCCTGTACCAGCGTGGGCCCCACCAAGCAACCTGCAACCAACACGATCAAGACTCGCAACCGCATTTCTCTTCGCTCCTATGTTACAAACCTAAGAAACAACTGACTTATTGACTGGCTAGCTAAACGATAGAATTCAATGACCAGGGAAGTTGGGCCTTGTGCAACCGAGCGGTAGCTCGAATTGGGGGCGCATCCCAGCCGCTCGGTGCAACGAACCGGTGAGTAAACGCCCAAAACTCAGACAAAATCGGCCAACGAACCTGATCTGGACCACGTTACGATCAAGGCCAACCTGATTCCAATATCGGAATGAAAACCTAGGCAATGTGCGTAATTTCTACCGACTCAAACGAACATCTTCAAGATGGGGGCCGACTTTTCCGGTAAATGGGGATGCTCTGCCGCGCCGGACTGCCCCGAAACAGATCAGCAGGAAACTCAACGGCTTGGCCAAACTGCCTCTCTGTTCCGCGCAAAATGCGGGAAAAGAAAATATGCGAGCCCAACACTAAGCGTACAGAACCAGATCGTCGCGACGCACATACCGCAAGCATGCGTTGAGTACTTCCAGATCATCGCGAAACCCGCCGGCGACAAAGTCCGGAACCTCATCGTCACTGACGGAAAAATAGCGCATTGCACCTCGCAACCACGCTTGTTGGGTGGGCGAAAACGTATCCCATTCACTGACAACCCGATCGAGTCGGTGCACAATCGACTCCGCCAATTCCAACTCGACTTCCGTAAACGAATTCCGCGCCGTTCGGGCTTCGTCCAAGTGCTCGTACGCCGCTTGGAGCAGCATGTCCGGACCGACCAATTGTCCGCGTCGGACGTGCTCCTCAAGCCGCTGCAGCTGGATCACATTCAGACCTGCCGGCTGTAGTCTTGCATCGTCCACTGCGGTTCACTCCCTAATTGTCAGCTCGTTCAGGCAAACTCGCGTATGCACGTAACCGGTTTCAATCGACCGAATATCCACATTGTGTCAGGTAATCGCGGCCCGGCAGAAACCGATCGTGTGTCTCCTTGAGCTTCTTTTGCAACGTGTCATCCAGTTGCCGAGCCAAGGTAGCGAACGCCGGTTGGCCAATCAGGTTGTTCAATTGATAAGGATCAACCTGGTTGTCGAATAGCAGCCACGGACCTCGCAGATCACGCGCATAAGTATAACGGTTCGACCGCACAGCTCGATACTCCCGACCGCCCCACCGGCGCGCCCACTGGCCAAACGGGACCGGGCAGGTCAGCAGCGCCATCCCATCGGACGGATCCGGGCCACCGCACAAATACTGACTGAAATCCAGACCTTCAACGGATGGAGGGCTCGGTACGCCGGCCAACCCCAGCAGGGTCGGCATCAGATCTTCGCTGTTGATCATCGCATCAACACGCCGTCCACGCGTACCCAATCGCTTCGGATAGTGCCAAAGAAGGGGTACGCGCACCGACTCGTCATAAGGTTGCTGCTTCTTCCAGGCTTGGTGCGAACCGAGTAGATCACCGTGATCGGAGGTAAAAACGAGGATTGTTCGATCCGCGACACCCGCCTGTTCCAGGGATTTTCGAAGTCGGCCGACACAGTCATCCAACGCCGTACAGTGGGCATAGTACCCGGCAAGATCGTGCCGCGCCGCCTGGCGCAAATAATGCACAACGTTGGGCCGCAAGGGAATCTTTTCAGGATCGTACATTGCTCGGTATGGCTCCGGAGCCGTGTGATAGGGCGCATGCGGGGGTCCCCACGACAGTAACAGCACAAATGGTTGACCTGATCCGCTCTGGCTCCGAATAAACTGCTCAGCATCCTTCGTCTGCGCGATCGCGTCGTACCCATCCCACCAGCGCCGTTGGGACGTATCGCCGTAATAGAGTGAGTGGTTGTAGTTATGCGAGCATTCAAGAACCTTCCAGTAATCGAAACCTTGCCGCCGATCGCGAGGAATAAAGCTCGTGCGACCGTGCCCATCGACGTGCCATTTTCCGATGCATCCAGTGCGATACCCATATTCCTTCAGCACTTTGGCAAACGTCACGGCATCAGGCGACAAGGGTACGTCATTAATGAACACCTTGTGCGTCAACGGTCGCTGCCCGGTCAACAAGGTGGCTCGCATCGGCGAGCAGACCGGACAGGCCGACACGGCGTTGACACAGTTGACACTTGTTGATGCCAGGCGGTCAAGATTGGGCGTCTTAACGACTTTGTTGCCCATGTAGCCAAGCGCCTGGACTCGCCATTGATCGGCCAGCACAATGACAATGTTCGGCCTTGTCGGCGACGTCCCATCGCCGGGCCCCGGCTTGGCCGCCATGATTACATGACAACACACCAAAACAGCAGCCAGAGCCGCAATGCCCGCAAAACGACCAAGAAATCGCATAGCACCTATCTCCAGACACGGGCATCGCCCGCAAAGATTCAGACTTCGGCCATTATTGGCCAAAGTCCTCACACACTACATCGAAAAATCGCCCCAAATACAAGCCTGGCTCCTCCTCCCCTCCTATCTCTTCTTCTCCCCCTATCATCCGTGGGGCCGCTTTGCATCCGTGGGCCCTATTCATTCTTGATCCGGCCAGTCAAGACCGCTCGACGATCATGTTGCCATTCTTCGATACGGTCGGAAAAAGGACGAGGCTTCAGAGTACGATTTGCGACATCACGAGCAAATACACCGAACTCGCGTCCCCACGGTTTCAGCGTCAAGTCCTCAGTCCACAGTCCACTCCAACGGGTCAGGTCCTGACTGTCCGGCGTATCGGCAAACGCCCAATTCAACCATCCACAAACACGCCCTCGGCTCACATCAAGCAGTTTGGAGTTCCATTTCACCTGATCTGCCTCAGTCTGACTCGGCATCACAACACGCGCACCCCGTCGAATATCACCGCCCCCGTACCAGCCGAATTCGCCGATCATCACCGGCTTACCAACCTGGCATTCGGCCAGAAGCGCCTCGAGATACCCGGCGTTCTGCTTGATGCCATTGGGGGCATCACACGGTCTGGGCTGCGCGAGCGGATAAAAGTGAATGGTGACAAAATCGACGTATTGCGAGTTCGTTTTCAAGTTAAAGCCTGCATAGTGCCGAAGGCCCGGCAAGAACGCTGTCCCCGCCCACTGAATATGCCCGATGGTGATCAAGTGGTTTTTGTCGTGCTTTCGGATAGCCGAAGTCAGGGTCTGCGTCCAGTGATCAGCAATCGACTCCCGAAACAACTGATAGTCGAGCAGACGGTCTGCATTAACCGAAGGGTCGTATGGTGGCACGGCAATATCGCCGAAAGTGCCGACCCTGTCGGCCGCCAAACCATGTGCCTTGGCAACCGCCTGGACGGAGTCGTATTTTTTCTGAAGCCACTGGTTCCAACGTGCTTTCATCGCCTCCGTATTCCAACGAATGGACGGCTCATTCAACAGATCCCAAGCGAGAACAACCGGTTCATCCTGAAACGCGGAGACAAACTGGCCCCACCAGGTCGCCGTGGCCTCAAGCATCTGTTCGTCGGCGAACGGATCTTTAAAACGTGTCCATTTCGGGACACCTTCCCAATGATCCGGTCCGCAGGGGATCACACGTATCTGCTGCTCGCGACAGCTTGCAAGCAGTTGCCGGAACTTGGCCAGGCCTTCTTCATGGACAACCCCTGGTCGCCGGTGAAACGACTCGAGCGTCAAGAACACGCGGATCGTATTGAAACCTTGCTCGTGCACCAGACGCAAATGGTTGCGCACGGTGGCCGGGTCGAACTGTTGCCAAAGTTTGGGGGCCCAGCCCACATGCGGTCCGAAATAATTAACGCCGACCGGCACAAAAATCTGTCCGGTGCCGCGCAACCGCAGAGCGGTCGTGGCATCTGGGGCGACTTCAACAAAAGGTAGGTTCGCTGCCCACATCGACGGCAGGCTTGGCAACACCGCCGCGGCACACAACATACCCACTCCGCACCGTACCAGGGCATTGCACCGACGTGCACGATCAATCCACATTTGAAGCATTGGCTTTCGATTCCCCCTTTGAACATTGTCCGCATCCAAGACCTATGGAATAGACGTCGCCCGCTCCGCCACTTAACCATGTTCCAATTTACCAGATTAGGCGGTCCATGCAGGCCATCGGACATGGATCGGGGAGTTTTTCAGTCCCCAGGAACGCGGCAGGCGATTCCGCACAGGCGGACGCTTTGCGGTTGTCTCAGCCGCGAGCAGACGGATGCCTCGCACTTGTAATTGAACAGATTCGTGGCCTGTAGTCGCCATTGGCCGATCGGTGTACAATACCAATCTGCACCAATCTGCCGGATAGCCCACCTTATTATGAAGGAGTACGTTGATGAGCAGAATAAATCGCCGCCGTTTTCTTGGCACATCGGTTGCCGCCGCCGCAGCTGTTTCGGCCGCACCATATTTGGCCCAAGCGAAAAGTCCGAACGAAAAACTGGGCGTGGCCGTCGTTGGCGTTCGCGGCCGAGGCGGTAGCCACCTGAGTGCCTATTTGGCCGATCCGCGCACCGTCGTGCTTTATGTTGTAGATGCTGACGAAAAGGTGGGCCAGGATCGATGCAAAAAAGTAGCCGAGAAACAAAAGGGGATCCAGCCCAAATACGTTCGCGACATGCGGGAAGCGTTCCGTGATGACGCGGTCGACATTGTCAGCACCGCAACGCCCAATCACTGGCATGCTCTGGTCGGCATCTGGGCAATGCAAGCCAACAAAGACGCCTACATCGAGAAGCCTGTTTGCCACGAGATCGCGGAGGGCCGTGCACTGGTCACCGCGGCACGCAAGTACAAACGAATGTGCCAGGTCGGTACGCAATGCCGGTCAAGTCAAGCGGTACGTGACGCCGTCCAGTTTATGCAAGAGGGTGGCATCGGAGACGTTCGTTTTGCTCGGGGACTCTGCTACAAACGTCGCAAATCGATCGGACCGAAAGGCGATTACCCAATCCCCGGATCGGTCGATTTCAACCTGTGGTCCGGGCCTGCTCTCTTCACCGACCCCCGATGCACACGTCCCCAGTTTCATTACGACTGGCACTGGCAACGACTGTATGGGAACGGTGACCTCGGCAATCAGGGGCCGCACCAGACCGACATCGCCCGCTGGGGGCTAGGAATCAGCGTCCACCCGATCAGTGTTGTATCCTACGGTGGTCGACTCGGCTACCAGGCGGAAAAACATGACGACAGCTTCGTTGACGCGGGCGATACCGCGAATACCGAAGTATCGATATACGATTACGGCGACAAGTGCATTGTCTTCGAGACACGCGGCCTTTCCGTAAACGACTCGGCTGATGAAGAGCTGAACAAGCTGTTTCGAAGTACTCACGGGAATAAGATCGGTGTTGTTTTCTATGGCAGCAACGGGTACCTGGTTCAAGCAAGCTATTCCCACTGCATCGCCTACGATAAGGACATGAACGTTGTCAAGGAGTTCAAAGGCGGAGGCGATCATTTCGGCAACTTCATCGGAGCGTGCATCAGCCGCAAAGCCGAAGACTTGAACGCCGACGTACTGGAAGGCCATTACTCGGCCGGAATCAGCCACCTGGGTAATATCTCGTACTATTTGGGCGAGCCCAACAAGGTATCGGCTGACGAGGCCAGGAAAGTGATCTCCGGTATCAAGTCGCTCGATGACAACGTGAAGACACTCGACCGCACAATCAAGCACTTGACCGACAATGGCGTCGATCTGGCCAAGTACCCGATCTCGATGGGACCGTTGCTGAAATTTGATCCCGAAAACGAGGTATTTCCCGACTCGCCCGAGGCGACGAAACTGATCACGCGTCAGTATCGTGATGGGTTCGTCTGCCCAACAGCCGACAAGGTCTGAACGGAAACCGAA
>JAJSAJ010000222.1 GCA_024274855.1 Planctomycetota bacterium
CCTGATTCTGCAAGGAGACAATCAATGCGTCTTCAACCAGTCGCCGTGACCATCCTGATCGCATGCGGTTGCCAACTCGCCATCGCGGAAGAAATGGTTGTTGTTCGACCAGTGGGAATCGACGATGTGCTCGTGAATCCGGGTATCGGGTTCATGACATTCCAACGCTTCAATGGGGACAAACTGAACGAGGGAACGAAATGGACCGAAGGGTATCCGATCAAGTACGAGCCGTTTGACGGTGACGTGACGAACAAGGGATATCCACAGACGTCTCTCGCGTATTTCCGGGTCTACTGGAAGTTTATTGAACCAAAGCAACAACACTATGCGTGGGAACTGATCGATAAAGCGCTTGCGACAGCGCGATCACGAGGCCAAACACTGCTGTTGCGAATCGCGCCCTACGGAACGGGTCGTGACAATGACGTGCCCGATTGGTACGGAGCGATCGTGGGGCAGAAGACACTTCCTGTCAAGAAGTGGCGCACGGACCCCGAGGACCCTCGGTACGTGAAATACTTCGGTGGGATGATCCGCGAGCTGGGTCGCCGGTACGATGGCCATCGCGACCTGGAGAGTGTCGACCTGGCGATCGTTGGCGCCTGGGGCGAGGGAGCCGGTTCCAGCTTACTGACGCAACACACACGTGAGGCACTCGTCTCCTGCTACACCGAGTCGTTCACAAAGACGCCGTTATTGATGCTCATAACCGATGAAAAAACGAATCGATTCGGACTGTCGAAAAGAGATGTCGGATGGCGTGTCGATTGCCTCGGCGACATGGGTGGATTCAGCACCACGTGGTCACACATGAACGACGCCTACCCGCAGGACATCATCAACTTCGGTATGTGCGACGCCTGGCAAAAAGCACCGGTCAGCCTCGAAGTCTGCTGGGTGATGAAGCACTGGCTGCACAAAGGGTGGGACGTTGATCATATCATCGACGAGTCGCTCAAGTGGCACATCTCGTCATTCAACGCCAAATCGTCCGCCGTCCCCGAACAATGGTGGCCGCAAGTAAACCGGTGGCTCAAACGAATGGGCTATCGATTCGTATTGCGGAAATGGACACACTCGAAAAGAGTTCGCCCGGGCGGAGTTCTGAACTTCACGTCATGGTGGGAGAACAAGGGAGTCGCCCCCTGTTACCGGCGGTTCCCACTGGCTATTCGGCTTACGCGTGGCGATAGGTCGCTGATCGTTGTGACAGAGGCGGACATCCGTACCTGGTTGCCCGGCGACAATCTGTTCAACAGCCGAATCGACATTCCATCCGACTTGGCGGAAGACCAATACGACTTGGCGATTGGGTTTGTCGACTCCGAGAGCAAGAAACCTAGAATCCGATTAGCGATCGATGGGCGAACGAAAGACGGCTGGTACCCAATGGGAACACTTGACGTACGAAAGTGAGTGCCCTCAGTTTCGCGATCCTCGCAATCCGAATTACCCCTACAATCTTCGATCCTCGCTCGCCTCGCCGGTCGCGACAACGTCTGACGTGCCAAGACGAGCTGGCGTAATGCTGTCCGTGGCGTAAATTTGGACGGATCTCCAAAGGTAACCGTTCACGGAATGTAGTCCGCCGGTTCGCTTCCAAGGCGTCAGACCCCAGCGGCGTGAACGGCTACCTCCAAAGAGTCTTCGGGGGAAACTGGCGGTCATTTCCTAGAGACGTCGACACGATCCCGAGAACGCGCGTTGGTCGAAGGCCCCCCATGGGCTTGTCCCATGGGGGAATAAGTCTCTCGAGCTAAAAAGTATGTGATGCCCCCCCCCTTTCCGTTCGCTCCCCGCCGCCTTTGGCGGCGGGGAGCGAGCGGCCGTGGCATGACATGCCGGCCTTAGCTCAATAGACTCGCTCACCAACGACACAAGGCCGTTGGGGTCGATCAGCTAAAAAACAACCGTGAGATGCAAGCCCTACTGCAGACGGCTAAACAGTTACTAAAAATGACAAATGACAATTGCCGCTCCACGCACTCTCGCCGTGAACGGTTACAAGGCTTCCAATGGCGAGGAATCGCTCGTTTCTAGGTATCTTCACAGTCTGGGGTGAGGTTATCCTTACGAGAGAAAGCATTCCACAACTTGGGGCTCAATGGTCACATTTTCACACATAACTCAAGAAGGCAGTTCCCCGATGCACGTGGAACCAGTCAACCGAATCGATGACCTTTCGCTTTATCGAGTTCGCTGGCGTGAGCTGCTGGATGAAACACCGGGGGCAACATTCTTCCAGAGTCTCGAATGGCTCGAAGTCTATTGGCGACATTTCGGCCATAAGCAGCGACTGCGCGTCCTTCTGGTATTTCAAGACGATCAACTAATCGGCATCTTGCCGCTCGTCGTGCGTACCGAACGAACAAAGATTGGGAATTTGCGATTCTTAACGTACCCACTTGATTATTGGGGCTCGTACTACGGCCCCATCGGACCCGCTGCCGGCGCCGTCCTTGACGCAGGACTTGAGCACATTCGGAACACGAAACGCGATTGGGATGTTCTCGAACTGCGTTGGATTGGACGTACTCAAGCTGATTGTGATCTGACACAGTCGGCCATGCAACGGCACGGATTTCCAGAAGTTCAAACTCTAATCGACCACACCGCCCTCATTCAGTTCGAAGGGACATGGGACGACTATCTTAAAGACCACACTAGCAAATGGCGTCACAACGCTCGCCGTCAACTGCGACAATTGGAAAAGCACGGCCATGTCGAACACATTCGTTACCGGCCACGTGGCACTGCATATGGTGATGGCGCCCCACGTTGGGATCTGTTCGATGCGTGCCAAAGTGTGGCAAGGCACAGCTGGCAAAGCCGCTCGACCGATGGCACGACACTCTGTCACGAATCGATTCGCGACTTCCTTCGCGATGCACATGCGGCCGCTGCATCAATCGGTGCCCTCGACCTGAACCTGCTGCTCCTGGACAACGTCCCCGTCGCGTTCACCTACAACTATCGCTATAAGGACTCAGTCTACGGTCTTCGCATGGGATTCGACGCTGAACGAAGTCGCGAGGGGGCCGGCAACATCCTGTACGGAAAGATCATCGAAGATAGTTTTCGCCGCGGCGACCGCTTTTACGACTTAGGCCCCGGTTCCCTCGGGTGGAAGAAGGGGTTTACAACATCCGTTCAGCCCATCTTCCAATACAGCTACTTCCCGCGTCTCGCCGTGCGCCCACAACTTCTGCATCTCAAACGACTACTCGACGCGCACGGCACCGTAGCCGCGGCGTTCTGATCCTCGACAATTCCTGGTTCGGCGAGGACTCTTCACCAACACATCTACCCCCCTGAGTGCTCGCGACACGTCACCCAAGAATCGAACGTCACCCAAGAATGCTGTGCATCTCCAGAACCGCCGGTCTAGTGCTGTGTCAAAGCTAAAGATGGGGGTTTAAGAAATTAGCCGTTTTGGCGCTAGCCACGGTTATTTACTGTCCAACCCTGGCGACCACCAAAACGGCTAATCCAAAACCGGCTCACGCGTTTCAATCCGACCAGACCGGACTACTCAGTGTCACTTTTTGCCGGCAGCCGATCCTTCGTTGGCCAATACTGCCTCGACAATCAGGTACAGCTGGCCATCGGACGATCCGGTCGCGATCGGCGGTTCAAGTGTAGAGCCGGCCACAAGCACGGGCTGTCCCATTGGAACGCGCAGCGTTGTTTTGAACTGCTGCACAACCAGGTCCAGACGATCAAGCCCCGCTTGCTGAAAGTTGACCGGCGTGCCTGGATCACGACTCTTGCGAGTTACCGTGCTTTGCAAATCAAGAACAACAAGTTTCGTATCCGGCACAACGGAAGGAATAACTTGCAGCGCGATACCAAAGTTGACTGAGGATACGACCGGCTGATAACCAACCGAACTCCGGCCGGCAGACGCAAGAAAACCACCTCCCCCACTCATGGGCGCACCCGACTGGACCGCCGTCGGCACCTGAGCAAGAACATAGCCTGGAAGGTGAGTCGATGGAGTGGCGAGGGACGATGCAACCGAACCAGCCTGAATTTTAGCAGGTTTCCGGCCCTGAGCCAGATCGCTAACCGCATCGGTCCTGTCAACCTGGCCAACGACCGGAATCAAGGAAGTAAACGAACTGCAAACACGCCCCGAAATAACATGGACAGTCTGGCCGTCGAAGCAGGTCAGTTGCCCGCGGGCGACCATTGCATCGCCTAGTCCCTCAAGCGTCTTGCGATCCACCGTCTGCATCGACTTCGCACCGTTGCTCTGGAGCTGACTCAGCTGGTCAGAACTGACCAGTACCCAAAAGGCGCGAACCGTGATCGATTGGGGAGATGCGCCTTGCTCGCGAATCGTACTAAGAAATTCGGTAATCTCTTTTTGAACGGCTGGGGTTTGCGAAACGAGCAGCATGCCGCCGAGACTCGTGATGCTTCCCCTTCCCCCGACTTCATCCCAGCTTTCAGGCGCCACGAGTGTGGTAATGGCCTCAATCAAATCGTCCGTGGAAAACCGCACCGAACCGACTGTCGGCGAAGCTGCCCTTCTCCCCATACCGCCACCTACTCCCATCCCCATAACACCCATCATGCCACCGCCCATACCACCTCCGAAACCGCCCATCCCCTGCGGGCCGCAGGCGCCCATCTGCGACAGGACATGCGCGTTTGCCGCGACCGACGCGGCGCCGAACCCGCCGCCAACACCTCCCATCGCTCCCATACCGCCCACAGCGCTGCCGAATCCTGCCTTATTCTCGAGCCCAGGAAGTTGGATCCCTCGAAAAGAATAGTCGGGCGTCAACACAATCAAATCAGAAACTCGATAAGCCTTTGTCACTGGTTCGTCCGCTTGAGGTGCGACTTTACCCGATTGGGCAACTGCCACCTGACAACTTGTTGCCAAAACCACACCTGCGATTACCAGTAAACAACGGTACATTCCGGATACCTCCAAGTCAGTTGGGGAACGACGCAACACGGCTTTGCGCGGCACGCACCGAGGCTGCGAGCGTCACATCTTGCCGCGCCCGAAATACAAACAATTGAGCCGTCTTGTTCTTACTCTCTAACAACGCAATCAAAGCTTCTCGAAGTCCTTCCTGACGCGAAACACGAAGGACCAGGCGTGTTGAAATGGCGGGATCGTCAAGCCGTCCCAAGACACGAGCCGACGCGATGCGTAATGACAGTCGCGGATTGTCCAGGTAGCCAAACAGACTCTCAACCGGAGGACTGGACACCTGCCCGACCGATGAAAGCGCGTCAGCTGAGTAAACCGGATTCGCCACGAACCCCAGGTACAACCGCAATGCAGTCTCTGAATCACATTCCAACAACTGCCCCATCAGGTCTCTACGCAAAGAAAGATCCGATTCCGCACGTGCAAGCCTTGCCAACTGCCCGGGGTTACTCAGCCGGCCCAGCGCTCGGACAACTTCCACATGTACTACCGACCAACCACGCAATTCGAGTAACAACGAATAGGATCGCCAGGTGCTGACGCGAGTTAGCAACCGAGTCGCCGCCAGCTCGCTCGGGTCGCGCTGGCCTGAATCGACAAGTTGATCTGAAACTTGTTCGCTTGTCCGCTGTTTGCGAAACCGGTCCCGGTAAGCATTGATCACGATCCGCCAAAGCCAGGTCCGAAAGCTCGAATCACCCCGAAATGACTTCCAATTGCGCGTGGCGGACACCATCGCGTCTTGAACAACGTCTTCAGCCAAATCAGGCGAGTTCGTCAGGCGCATCGCGAACTGGGGGGCATCCGGCAAATGCTCGTCAACGAGGCGCTCAAAATCCACCCGGCCCAACGGCCAAACCATTCAAAAACTCCCTCACCCGTGTCGTATGCGGCGTCTTAAGCCCTCATTGCATTAGACGCGAAGGAAAGCACATTCTAAAGAAAAAACTTGAAAACAGGCTGGCATTGGGCTTCCGTGGCTACCCTCGGCCAAGAACGGGCTGCCGCTTGTGCCTCACGCAGCTATGGAAGAGGTATGCCAACGCCCTCCCGAAATCACCCCAATTATTCGGATTGGATCGATTCAGCGGCCGGTTTTGTCGGACTCAACAAAGGCGCTGCAGCATTTCACACCCTTTTTATTGGGGGGGGTGCCACACCGCAACGAAAGGCAAAGGTACACTTCGACGGTGGTGGCGGGGCCGCACACCAAGTCCGAGCTACCGTTCGGCATGCCAACAGCTCGCCCCATTGGTCGCTGAAACATTGTCGAAAACTAAACGACTGTTGAAGTTCCTAGTGCAGTTTGCCGTCAACTGCCGAGCTCCCTGGCTGGACCGACTGCTGCCATGCCTGAAAGCACGCGAAACCCGCTGAACGAATGCCTTCTGGTTGTTACACAACCACACATTTGCAGTGCCCAACTGGCAATCGCTGCGGTACGCGCAGACGCGATCGGATTGTTGGACCTGGGGCTTTCCGAAACCCAACTAACCAGACGGGCCGCAAGTGCCCAACTGGCAAAGGCGGCAGGTGCCCGACAAGAGTGGGGCGTCTACTGGGACATATTCGAACAGCAAGACCGGTTCCCAGAATGTCTAGCCGGTCTGTCGGCAGATCGATGGCCGATCCTTCTCTTGGGCGGGTTTGACCTCAAAGATCTCGACAGCCACCCAGTCGCTGACGTCCTGACGCAGTCGCGCCAACTCGCTGATCACGTCCTCTTGGAGGTTTACAGTCGAGCCGGCGCATTGGCGGCACAAGCGGCCGGCTTCGACGGCCTGGTACTCAAAGGAAACGAATCGGGGGGACGGGTCTCCGACCATTGCGCGTTTATTTTCCTGCAGCATGTCCGAGATGCGTTGCACATCCCTTATTGGGTACGGGGCGGGATCCATCCTCACACCGCACCGGCGGCCACCCTGGCTGGTGCGACCGGCGTGGTGCTATCGGAGCAGCTTTGGCTAACGCGAGAGTCTCCCTTGTGGTAAGACGAGATCCAATTACTTGCTCGGTGCGACGGAAGCGAGACAATTAGCCTTGGAGACTCCGCACGACCCTATCGATTCTTCGCTCGGCACAATCGTTCTGTACTGACCGAACTGCGCCAACTCTGTGACCGGGGCGAAGACTGGCACTCCGCACTCGTCAGCACTCAATTGGACAGCCCGGCTAAAGTGGCCGATACAGACCGACCGACGTTGATTCCCGCCGGTACGGAGCTCGCATTTGGTCCCGCACTGGCCAAGGACAACGTCACGACGGGGCACGTACTCGCACGTTTCCGCAACTCCATGGATCAAGCCGCTCTGATGGCCCAAGAGCAACGGCCCTTCGCGCCACAGGGAGCGTTGAGCCGCGAACATGGAACACGATACCCGATCGTGCAAGGTCCGATGACTCGCGTCAGCGACGGGATCGACTTTTGCCAGTCGGTCTCTAACGCCGGTGCATTGCCACTGCTCGCACTCGGCATGATGAGTCAACAGCAGGCGCACAACACGATGCAGGCGGCCCGGCAGCGTTTCGGTGATCGTCCGTGGGGTATCGGACTATTGGCCTTCCTGCCCCCGGTCTACTTGTCACCGCAATTGAAGGCGGTCCGTGCATTGCGACCTCCGTTTGCCCTGCTCGCCGGTGGAAGACCGGACCAGGCCAAAGACCTTGAGCAACACGGAATCAGAACCTACGTTCACGCTCCGTCCCCCGGGATACTGGAGCAACTGATCAAGCAGGGCCTTCACCGGTTCGTTTTCGAGGGGAACGAATGCGGCGGCCACGTTGGGCCACGCAGTAGCTTCACGCTGTGGGCGTCCGCGATCGACATATTGCTGAAGTCCAAAATCGAAGATCCAACGAAGTTCCAAGTCCTTTTTGCCGGAGGAATCCACGATTCACTTTCCGCCGCGATGGTCGCCTCGATCGCCGCGCCACTTGCAGCCCGAGGCATGAAGACTGGATTCGTTCTGGGCAGCGCCTACCTTGGAACAGACGAGGCCGTGGAGACCGGTGCGATTACTCGGCACTATCAGCAGCAGGTCATGGAGTGCGGCGAGACGGTATTGTTACAGTCTGGAATTGGCCACGCGTCGCGATGTGTACGAACACCATTTGTGGAGGAGTACGCGTCGCACCGGCGCCGACTGATCCGCGCCGGCACGTCGCCTGACGACACCCGCATGGAGCTGGAAATGCTCTCCCTCGGCCGACTCAGACTCGCCTCCAAAGGCCTCGTCCGTCAACCGAGTCCATCGCCGGACGGCAGCACGGCCCTTGCCGAGGCAAGCGAACGCCAGCAATGGGAACAGGGCATGTTCATGATCGGGGACGTCGCCACCCTGATCCACTCGCCCCAAACGATGCCGACACTACATAAGGACATCTGCGAAACCAGTCTCGATCTTGTCGATCAGTATGTCAAGTCGGCCTCCACTGCAACGGCCAGCACACTTCACCCGCTCAGGAACATCGATCCACCCGAACCGCTGGCCGTGATTGGCATCGGATGTCGTTTCCCAAAATGCCAAGACGCTTCTGAGTACTGGCAGAACATCCTGGCCAAGTTCGACGCGGTGCGTGAAGTGCCCGCCGATCGATGGGATGCGGATATTTTCTTCACGACCGACCGATTTGACCGCGATAAGTGCTATTCCAAATGGGGCACATTTCTGGAAGACGTTGTTTTCGATCCGTCGGTCTACGGGATTCCGCCAGCCAGCATGCCGAGCATCGAGCCGGTTCAATTGATCGCACTCCAGGTGGCTGGGGATGCACTGCGAGATGCTGGCTATTTTGACAGGCCGTTTTGCCGAGACCGAACGGCCGTGATATTCGCCGTGAGTGGCCCGCACAATCTGGGCATGGCGTATGGATTTCGGACCATGCTGCGTCAGTACCTGCAGGCATCCGAGTCCCTGGACGACCGCCTCAAGGACCAGGTAATCCGCGACCTTGACCGCGTCCTGCCGATCTGGACCGAGGACTCGTTGCCCGGGTTCCTGAACAACATGGTTGCCGGCCGAATCTCGAACCACTTCGATCTCCGAGGTCCGAACTTTGTGGTTGATGCGGCATGTGCCGCGTCGCTCGCCGCATTGCACATTGCCGCGGAGCAACTCCGCTCGGGAACGTGCGATATTGCATTAGTCGGTGCCGCGGATGCCACAAACAGTCCGGTTGAGTTCATGAGCTTTGCCAAGGTATTCGCTTTGTCGCCACGGGGAAAACCGTGCCCATTCGACAACACGGCGGACGGAATCGTATTGGGTGAGGGGGTTGGTGCCGTCGTCCTTAAGCGTTTGGCCGACGCGCAGCGGGATGGGGACGACATCTACGCCGTGGTCCGAGGAATCGGGGCCGCAAGCGACGGCCGCAACCGCAGCTTGACTGCACCGGACCGATCCGGTCAGATCGAAACGCTCAGACTCGCTTACGAAAACGCCGGAGTCCCGCCGGCAACGATCGGTCTGGTCGAAGCCCACGGCACCGGCACCGCGCTGGGGGATCGCGTCGAAGCCGAGTCCTTGTGCCAGGTGATGAGCGAAGGACGCGCGCCCGAAAGCCGGTGTGCCATCGGGTCCGTAAAATCGATGATCGGTCACGCAAAGACGGCCGCCGGTCTGGCCAGCCTGATCAAGGTCTGTCTGGCACTCAAACACAAAGTACTACCACCGACGAACAACGTCACGGTACCGAACCAACACATTGATTTCTCAAAGGGTCCACTCTACATCAACACCGAACCGCGACCCTGGCTCCACGATACGGCGGAATCTCCACGTCGTGCGGGCCTCAGCGCATTCGGATTCGGCGGCACTAACTTTCATGCCGTGCTCGAGGAATACCAAAGCGACGTCTGCCCAACTCGGCAGGTCCTCTTCGGCCGCGTACCGATGGACATCTTCGTTTGGACCGCCGCCGATCAAGCTGAACTGATCGCCGCCCTGAAAACATGCCAGACGCAGCTTGTCGGTTGGAAGCAGTCCGAAATAACACCTCTGGCCGCCTCGCTATTCCACACGCTAGGCCAGTCGGCCCGTCGTCACACGGAAGCTGAATGCCGTTTGGCAGTTCTCGCCGGCAACGCAAGCGATTTGCAA
>JAJSAJ010000223.1 GCA_024274855.1 Planctomycetota bacterium
AAGTTTTTGACAAAGTTCCAGCGTAACCGTTCACGGAATGTAGGCCGCCGGTTCGCTTCCAAGGGGTCAGACCCATTTTCGGCGACAAAATGTGTTCGCGTAAAGAAACGCTTTCTCCGCCGAAAATTGCGTCAGACCCCAGCGGCGTGAATGGCTACGTTCCAGCGACCAACGGGAGCGGGCGATTGGGGCCCCGAGCGGCAGCTTGGATTCGGTTGCGGCCCTGCCGCCCATCCTGTTCATGGCTTACCGGAATCCGCGCAATGGCACACGAATTGACCACAGCCGGGACAGCCCGATCCATATTTCCGACGCACTGCCTCGGTAAGATCGACATCGACCACATTGGCAATGGTGGTCAGCCATGCCAGCACGTCGGCGAACTCACCCATGCGATCCTCGTCTGTTCCATCCCGCAAGGCCCCTGCCAACTCGCCAACCTCTTCGATCAGCCACATGAAGGTGCCGTCGACACCCCGAGCGACGTCTTTTCGATGGTACATTTTGCGAATCAACTGTTGAAAATCTCGCAACGAAATATCAGGCGCCGGCGTGCTCATGGTCTTGTCACTTCCGTCAATTCACTCAGGTCTCTTGGCCGTGGAGCGTTTGCAATTGATCGACCGATCGCTGCTGTTCCTTCTCCAGGTAACTGCGTGGGTACTTAACATTCATGTGGTCCCACGGCAGATGCTGGCCGATATCATACGGTTGGTGTAACGTTGCATGTACGTCGATCTCAGCGTCGGCAAAAGCTTGCCACCAACGGTTCGGGTCAACGTGCTCGGACCAACTATCGAAGCGTGCACCACGACGCCACGCCAGTTCAACGGCCGTTGCCATGCGTCGATCGCCGCGGCAGAGTGCTCCCTCGAGCAGGCTTGTCTCGATATTGTGCCGCTTGATCTGCACACTCCGCAGCCTCTTTTGCTGCCAAAGATGTTCGTGTGCTTCTTGGAAATACTGGCGTGTTTGCATGCCGTTCCACTGGTAGGGCGTGTGAGGTTTCGGCACGAAGTTCGATATGCTGGCCGTGACGCGTCCGAAGCGACCGCGGACCTCTTTTCCAATTCGCGAGATCGTCTCGGCCATCTCAATGATGCCGTCCAGGTCATCCGGCCGCTCGCCCGGCAAGCCGCACATGAAATACAATTTGACACTTTCGAAGTTGTTGCGAAATGCAACACGGCACCCTTCAAACAGATCGTCGTTCTTGATTCGTTTTCGGATCTGCTCTCGCATATCGTCCCGAGCGACCTCGGGTGCCAACGTCAAGCTGGAACGTCGCTGATTCCCGAGCAAACTGGCAATGGTTCGAAGCTGTTCGTTCACACGCAAACTGGGTACGGAGATGTTGACGCTGAAAGGACGAAACACCTCCTGCAGACGCCGCACCAGTTGTTCGAATTCCGGGTAATCGCTCGAGCTGAGCGACAGGAGCGAAATCTCACGGAATCCGGTGTTGTGGTAGCTTTCCAGAGCCGCTTGGACAATCGAATCGACCGATCGAAAGCGTAGGGGTCGCTTGATCACCGAACTCTGGCAAAACCGACATTGCCACGGACAGCCTCGCATGATCTCGATGGCGATTCGGTCATGGACGCATTCGACGTAGGGGACCAGCGGGCGAGTCGGAAGTGGTATGGACTTGAGGTCGCGCACGATCGCCGGCTCGATCGATTCCGGCACGTCCGATCGTGTGGGGGCCAGAGCGATCATTCGGCCGTCTCGATACTCGGGCCGATAGAATCGAGGAACATAGCAATAGGGCAAGGAGGTTGCCAGTTGAGCCAGCATGGACTCTCGCTCGCCCTGCCCTGCCCCGTTCGTTGTACCAGCGGCGGCACGCTGTTTCAAATCGAGCCACATGTCGCATATGGCTGGCAGACTCCGTTCGCCATCGCCCGTGACAAACAGATCGATAAACGGAGCAAGCGGCTCAGGATTCTGCGCACATGGACCGCCGGCAATGATCAGGGGATCGTGGTGCGTGCGCTGGTCGGCATGCAACGGAATTCCCGCCAGATCCAGCATCGTCAGAACATTGGAAGCACACAGTTCATACTGGAGCGAGAAACCGATCACATCGAAGTCGCACAGCGGCGTGAATGACTCCAGACTGTATAAGGGCAAGTGACGCTCGCGCAATGCCTTTTCCATGTCGGGCCATGGAGCGAAGGCCCGTTCACACGCCCACGTTTCCCGTTGATTCATCAGTGCATAGAGCACCTGCAAGCCGTAGTGGCTCATCCCAATCGTGTACGTGTCGGTAAAAGCCAGGCAGAGTTTGCCCCGAACATCCCGATGGTCCTTACGGACCATGTTCCACTCACCGCCCAAATACTGCGCCGGCATCTGCACGTTCGGCAACACATGCCGAATCAATTCTTGCTTCAGACTAACTTTGTCCAAGAGAGACGTTCCTCGATTTCTAATCACCCCAAACGGCCATGTCGTTAATGACTTTCACACGGCAAAAAAGGCGGTTCGATCGTTTGTCGTTCCGCCTTTCGGCGGGTTCGCGGGTAATAAAGACCGCATAAGTGCGGAACTACCAGCGACAAAATGCTTAATGGCGTCCCAATCGGGTTTCTCGCACGCGACGCGCAGCGAACCAATGCGTTCCTCCCCCGAAGCCAGCTCGGAAACCATGTCTACTGTACGGCAATCGTGTGATTCCTACAATGAATACGGCATCAGGTTAGGCCGCATTGGCACACACACAAGGAATAACGCCGCGATGGTTCGTTACGTCAGTGTTGCGAAAATCGGAGAGATCCCGGAGGGGCACGGTAAAGCTTTCGAGGTGGATGGACGTGTCATTGCCGTTTTTAATGATCATGGCGAGTACCATGCTATCGACGATTGCTGTCCACATATGGGCGGCTCTTTGGCCCAAGGAGCGATCGAAGATAGCACGGTCGCCTGCCCCTGGCATGCCTGGCGATTTGATATTCGAGATGGGACCTGGTGCGATAATCGTCGTATCAAAATCGAGCAGTTCGATGTGCGCATCGAGGGCGATGACATCCAGGTGGAAATGCCCTGATCACGCACGTCGCCCCAACAGATCGACAACTACTGCTTCGAAACAGGGACCGTGGTCATGCGTGTCTCGGTCTGGACTTTTTGAGTGAAGGCCTGACCGGCAGCTTGACCGCCAAGGGTCATGTCCTGTTTGATTGAGTTCGAAACAAAGTACCCTGCTTCAGAATCGAAGTAGAGTGTTCCCGAGCTTTTTTGCGATTGCACTTTGAACGATGCACCGGCCGCCGCATCCCCACTGGCGTCAATCGCCATATTGACTGATAGGCTGAATTTGTCGAGCGTCTTGTTGTCTCGCTGTTCCTCGCCTTCGTAGGTATACTTGCTGGTGATCACCATCTTCCCAAACGGCGCGGGGGTCTCGACCTTGGAACTCCAGCTGAATCCCTTGTCAATCGCCTGTTCGGGCAGGACGGGTGACATCTTGGTCACCATTTCTTTCATCGCCTCTTTCGAAAAGAACTTTTTAAGCAGTGGATTACTTGAGAGACCTTTGAGCGCCTCGTCGGGAATCTTGACTTCCAGGATCTCGCCTCGGGGATCCATCTTCTGCTTGAACTCGGTCTTTATCATCGGCTTGAACAGGCCGCCAAGCATTGCCGCCAACGGGCCCGCCGCGGCCTCTTTGCTGTCACTGTCATACTTCATCGCGCCTTGCCCCGGTAGATTCATCGTCATCTGAACACGATCGATGGTTTGCGTCATCTCGAAGGTCTTGTCGGCATTGACCTTCTTGACGTTCCAGGTCATCGTCATGACCATGTTCATGGGCATCTCCTGGTCACGCCCCATCACGGAGATGGTTTGCTTCGTGTCCTGATTCATCGTGACTTTGAAAACATCGCCTTCCTTGAACTTTAAACGAAATTGCTTGGCTGCAATGGCCGGACCGGCTACCAGGAAACCTAACAGACTGGCTACGACCAGAAGGCGCACAATGCGATTCGAAAACACCATAAGGACCAACCTTTCCAACTTTCCATATTTACGAGATCGTGCGATTACAGACCGGGTCCAACAACCGGCTATGATGGATCAGACAATGCACATTGATCAATTAATAGGCCGGCACTCGCGCCCGCAGGCTGTTGCCACCCTCTGATCGAAGACTGCACTCCGGATTATAGCGTAAAATCGCCCCGAAAGTTGCGTGCCCGGCAAGAAATTGGTTAAAGAAGGGAACTCTGGACCCAACGCCCGGCAAGGACAGGGACTTGCGGGGACGGCCAACGGCTATAGTGCCACGCGCCCGCCCGGTTGCAGCACGATCGGTTCGGCGGTCGTCTGGCTTCGGACCAAGTCCGCCCAGGCCTCCGCATCCTGCTCGATTGGAGGCCAGGTATCGTAGTGATTCGGGATCACGCGTTTCGGCTCGATAAGCTTCACCGCCTCCAAAGCATCGTCCGGGCCCATTGTGAACAGATCACCAATCGGCAGAACGGCCAGGTCAACTCCCTTGGCAATCATCCTCATGTCCGAAAAGAGTGCCGTATCACACGGAAAGTAGATCGTCCCATCGTCCAAAGTCAGGAAAAATCCGCCTGGATTGCCTCCATCCGCCCCGTCCGGTAACTGGGAACTGTGCCATGCAACAGTCAGCTTGACCGTGCCAAACGGCAAATGGGTCTTTCCACCCAGGTTCATGCCCAGCGTTTTTTCAATTCCATGTTTGTTGGTCAGCCACTGGGTGATTTCGAAGTTGGCGACGACCGTCGCCTCGGTCCGCCTGGCAATGGGAACGACATCGGCAATATGGTCGAAATGGCCGTGGGATACCAGGATGTAGTCAGCCACGACATCGCCGGATTTGACCGGAGCGGTCGGCGATTCGTCCAGGAACGGGTCGAGCAGCACTGTTGAATCCTGCGTCTGAATGGACCAACTGCCGTGTCCTAACCAAGTCAACTGAGTGGTCATCTGTTTCCCCCTTTATTTCTAACGCGGGTTTCGCCCGCAACCCAAGTGGCGGAGCCACGACCCGTATTGTCGAACGGACGCCCACGTCCGTTCATTCGACGGACCGGGAGGTCCGTCGGACAAGATGCGCGCACGGCACGCGCATCCTACGAACGAAGACTCCAACGAGGCAGGGCCTCGAACCACTGCGAGCTACCGCTCGAGCCGTGTTGGCCCGCTCACGTTGGTCGCTAAACTTGACTCAAAACGAACAACTTCTGATCTATAAGCATGCGAACGACGCCCTGCCGCCGTTGTTACGCGAGGTGTTCCGAACCGCCTTCTTATTCGGATGATGGTTCTTCAAGACCGAGAATCTGTCGCATGTTGCTCTTGTATAACTCCACGCCAGGCTGACCATAAGGATTGACACCCAGCAAACGCCCTTCGACCACGGTCGCCAACATCATCATCTGGAAGAACTGCCCGAGATAGTATTCGTTGATTTCCGGAAGATGTAGGTCGGCTGTCGGACGGCCTCCAGTACGGTACGCTTGACATGTGCCGGTTATTGCTGCTTGCATGATGTCGGGCAGTGTCTTGTCTTCGATTTTGTTCAACTGGTCCTGATCCAAGTCGCTGTGCCCAACGTGCATGGGATCCGTGCGCCATTGGTCGACAATCAGATTCGTATGCAGTTTGTCTTTCCGCCCCTCTTGGTGCTGTTGGGCGCGGGAGTGCAGATCTCGCGTATTGACAGCCGTAATCGGAGTCGCCCCCTGCTGCTCTTTTCCAAGGCTCTCGGCCAGCAGTTGGTCGTACCACAATCCGACCGTTTCCAGGGCATTGGACCAGACCGACAGAACGCGAATTGTGGCAGCATGTTTGGTATCCATCAGATGGCAGACGCCGGCATACTGCAACACAATGTTTTCCGCCACGGGAGCCGTGCGGAAATGCGCGTTCATCGCCGCGGCACCTTCCAGCATTTTGACCACATCCAAGCCCAAAATGGCTGCCGGCAGCAGGCCGACGGCCGAGAGGACGGAAAACCGCCCTCCGACGCCGTCCGGATAGACGAACATGTCCGTGCATTCGATCGCTTCCGCCAACTGGAACAACTGACTGCCATTTTCCGTGACCGGCACAACACGTTGACGTACGAGCGGCGCGTCGTTGGGGAGCGATTTTCGCAAGGCTGCCAGAAACAGACGGAATGCGACGGCCGTTTCCAGGGTCGACCCGCTATTGCTGATGACAACGATTGCCCACGGCTTGCCATCGTCGGTGCTGAGCAAGTCGAGCAATCCTTGCGTCGCATCGTTGTCGACATTGTTCCCTTGGAAATACATTTCCGGCCGGCCGCCACGAGCACCTGGTCCCAGTTGATTGAAGTAGGGCTGGCAACACGCGTCCATAAGGGCCCGAGCACCCATGTACGAGCCTCC
>JAJSAJ010000224.1 GCA_024274855.1 Planctomycetota bacterium
CGCTGCAGATTGTCGGCCGAAAAAAGAGCACCGCCGCTGGAACTTCGCTGCATGATCGCATCCTGAAGAGCAAATGGGGCAGAAATGCCAATCAAGACGACCGTCGAAATGAAAAGTGAAGTTCCTAACATAGGCACCAATGTTCCATTGAGACGCCTGAAAAATCGAACGATCAGAATCTTCAGAACCAACGCCGCCCCGATGGCCATCCCAAGCGTCATGTGGACAACTGTCCTGGCGGGAAACTCGATCTGATAGTTCCACAACCGCGGCACCATCTGCCACAGGAAGAATAGATAGACGGCGAGAAACACATATCCAAAAACGCGGTGTGCCCGGATCAGTCGTTGCGAAAACCCCGCCGAAGCATCCGATGTCGCTGAGTCACCCAGACTCGGCGAGTCGATCAGACGAAACGCGGACTTCGCCTCACCACAAGCCGGGCAAACCCAATCGTCCGGCAAGTCCGCCCATTGGACATCTTCCTTTGCTTCGTCAAATACATATCCGCAAACAGGGCATTCATAGCGGGCCATCGCGATCCGCCTTTCGGTCAGGGAGGCACATTGATCGGAGTTATTTTATCTGGTTTCACCAGCGCTCACTGTAATATACAGTTGTTCGGCCGCCTCAGCCACCTGATGGCGAAGCACATCTACACTGTTCGACAGCAACCGGGCGATAAACAACGTTTTCCATTCGCGACGGATCGATTTCCAACTTGACTTTGGCGGTGATCTCTTTGAGTACGTTAGGGCCGGCGAATCCGTTGTTGTCGCGTCTACCGGGGAACAACGCGTCGGTCCCGGTCCCCCACGGGCTTGTCACGTGGAAACCAAGTCTCTCAAGCTACAGGGCAGTCGAGCGATCCTTCTTCGCTGCGAGACTGATTGACCCATAGGGGCAAGTCCATGGGGGTCCGTACGCGGAAGAGTGTGACTGAGGTTCCCCAATTTCAGTCGGCGCGGTGGTAGGGTTATTGTGGTTGGGTAATCTCACCTGTGCGTCTCACGCAGGCCAGCGGCCTGCAAGCCTCGGCTCTGACCGGCCAGCAAGCCAAAAGACTCCGCGCACCCTGGGAACGGACGCGTTGAACAGGGCAGGGGGGCCGGATTCGCGAGCCCCTTCACGCTGTGGAGGTGCGTCGCCTCTGGTAGCTGCCCAGTTGCCGTACCATAGCGTTAGGCCCGGTGGAAACGCACTTCATTCACGGTAACCGTTCACGGAATGCAGGCGGCCGGTTCGCTTCCAAGGGGGCAGACCCATTTTCGGCGACAACACGGGTACGTATGAATCAGCGCGTTTTCCGCCGAAAATTGCGTCAGACCCCAGCGGCGTGAACGGCTACCATTCACGATGGGGGTCGTTTTTTGTACCGGACTCGAACCAAACGCAACTGGTTACTTCGTTTGCCGGTCTTGGAATCCAAATAGTCCTTGGCGCCGAACCCGACCAGCAATGTACCTGGGGCGATTTCAACAACGCCCGTGTATCCTGAATACGGTGTGACATCGATTAGAGTTTGGTCCGTCCACGTTCGGCCCTCATCCGAGCTAAAAACAAGCATGGCTCCCGGCCGACCGTAACTCATCACCAGCAACCCGTCGCTCAGCACGGTCAGGCACGGATACGCACCTTCGACACCGGTTCGCTTTGGGGCTGACCATGTGTGCCCATCGTCGTCGCTAACGCTCCACATGATCGGATTGTCCTGACATTTGAAATCTCGCTCGTTGCCGGTACGCAGCACCGCCAAAAGCCGGCCGCTGGCGAGTCGTTGCATTGAGCCCTCGTTGTATCCTTCACTTCCGACCTTCTCATACCCGATGTTCGCAAGAAATTGCCACGTGCGCCCCAGGTCACGCGACTGGCAGACGTAGCTGCGCGAGTAGGGTCGCCCCCGGCCATATGGACACAATGCCGTATCGCTCTTGAACCATCCGGCCATCAACGCAACAAGTGATCGATCCTTGCGTTGCACAATCGAACGCATGAAAAGCGGCCCGACATGCGGTCCGTGCCCCATGGCCGCTTTTGCCTCGGGGACAAAAAA
>JAJSAJ010000017.1 GCA_024274855.1 Planctomycetota bacterium
GCTCCTGCTGAGCCTCTTGTTTTGTTGGCCAGAACGGCTCGGCAGGAGCCTCGCCCTCCCGTTTTGAGACAAAGCCTAGTACCATCGCGGAAGCACAGACCAAAAGGAAAACAAATGTGTGATGAACGAAGCAGAATCGCGGAATTGATCAGCTCGCTGAAGCAGCAACGGGATGAACTTGCCCTGCAGATTCATCTTGGCAGCACGGAGGCAAAGAAAGAATGGGACAAATTGACCGCGAAATTGGAACAGCTCAGCAAGGATTACGAACCCGTCAATCAAGCGGTCAAGGAATCAGCCGGCGATGTCTTGGCGTCCCTGAAACTGGTCGCCGACGAAGTAAAGAATGGTTTCGATCGGATCCGCAAGGCACTGTAGCCACGTCATGGCCATGGCGAGCCTATCGGGAAATCCGCCCCCTCTTGAGTCGACTTCCAAGGTCGGCTGGTGCTCGCCATGCCGACCTTGAAGTGCAGACCGACTTGACGACCGGAAACCCGGAGCTCGTTTTCACTAGCAGATTCGGTGCCACCATTGTCAAACCACGATGGCCAACGCGTTTCGAGCGGTCGGTCGAAATCGGGTCGAGGCCCAGTCTTTTCAGGTAGCCGTTCACGCCGCTGGGGTCTGACGCAATTTTCGGCGGAGAAAGCGTTTCTTTACGCGAACACATTTTGTCGCCGAAAATGGGTCTGTCCAATTGGAAGCGAACGGCCTACATTCCGTGAACGGTTACCTTTTCAGAATCGGTATCCACCGCCGATCCCGGTGAACAGATCATCGGAATCGTCGTTCAAGCCCATCCCGACGCGGAAGTCGAGGACAAAATCGTTCGTCACGTAATAGTCAACTCCGACATTGAAGATGCTGACTGAAAAATCTTCTGCCAATGCGTGCGAAAACAGACCATACCATTCCGTATAGAGTGTCACACGATCTGTTAGCTCGGTACCCAAAGCAACGGACTGATGCCATACGATGAACCAGTCACTCGCCGGCTCCTCAGGGAGTAATCCGAAATCTCCAAGTCCATTTTCCGAAAACCCGGACGATCCGTACAGTTCCCATCGCTCGGTAATCTCCCATCCGTAGATAAAATCCACGCCCGACTCAAGGCGGCTTGTCGTCCAGGCCTTTCCACCGGTAGGCACTGTAAAGCGAACTTCCAGTGCACTCTCAGGTATAAGCCCTGCCTGGTCGGTAACGTTCAACTTGAGGCCCCATCGAAAATCCTCGGCCCCTTCTTCGTTTTCGGCGTCGTCGATGAACCGCCATGCATAGTCCCACCGGACTCGCAATTCGATGTCGTCACTGATTCCGACACGGATCAGTGTTTCAGGGGCCGTATGCGATCTCTCGATTTCCCCATTATTATCGTTGTAAAAATAGCTGTACCCGGATTCGATCTGAGCAACGCCGCGACCGACCGTTCTTGTCGACTGAGTGAAATCGTGTCGTTCCGTCTCGATCCGTTCCTCAAACGGATCTCGCCGGCCCGCGCCGCCTGGGAAACAGAAAAGGTCATCCAAAAACTTGATCCGTGGCTCCGGACAGCGGTCCCCCGCGTATCCGTTCGCACAAAACGCAACACAGACAAGCACACAGCACGGCCACCAAAGCAAGTTTCGCACGAAACTTCTCCTGTAAACAAAGAGGCGACGAAGCGTCAACAGCCATGGGGGGGGCATTTTCCGTTACCCGGCTGCGCGTGAGATACCGATCGAGGAAAACACTTCGTAAGCGACATTCCCGACCGGCAACGGCATACTTGTTTCATCGGCAACAAGGCAGGCCGACTGGCCGGACAGAAAGCTCAAATCCCGACAGACTGGTGGAACGGATCCCGTTTGCGCCGTTTGTGCCGAATGTGAAACATGTAACGGTAAAGACTCTGTCCAAACGTGTTTCGAAATCGGCTGGCGGTTTCTGACGTGAGAGGGCGAAGCCTTATCTTTACCCACATCTCACCGCCGGGCGTGGTCCGCGTTGGCATGGTCCGCGTTGGCATGGTCTGCCGCAGTACCGCGATCAGGAACCGTAGATTACGCGCATGTCGGGACGCTCCGTGCAAAAATAGTGGACCCAAATGTAAACATGACTGAATAGGGCTACCACGATTGCCGCCCAAGATGCTCCGGCAACGGCAATGACCCAAACCAGAAGAAAGGCAAACGAGTACATGGCGTTTCCCGTGAATCGGAAGATCCCTTTCCGTACTAACGGCAGATCTCGATAGCTTGGATCAAAATGATCGATCCCCGATGCACGAACAATTCCAAAGTACCGGGCCACGCTGTAGAACGCGTAGATCGCCGGCAAAGCGAGTAGCACAGACAGCGTGATACGCACACCAATGGACATCGGCACACTGTCATGGTCCGCAATTGTCAGGATCGTCATGCTGAGCGGACGAGACAACAGAAGAACGATAAATACAGCCTCGTAGATCCAAAACCCCACGGACCCGAAACGCTTGGTGACGGTGCCAAAACATAGCTCGCTTCGCCATATCAGCCAAACATAGACTTGATGGACAACGGGAATCGTCAAGCCAATGATGAACCAGGTCCACGTCGTAAGGCCGAGCAGGTGGTTTTCTCGAATTGGCTTCCAGTGGACCAGGGCCGAAACGCACCCGAGCAAGGCCAGCAGAAGAAGGAAATGGAGCAACTGGCCCTTGAAAAAGAACCGAACCGGGTGGTCGTTCACGGGGTTTTCGTCTGCCATCGCGTTAGCATCGGAGTTTTCCCCGATTTCCCACACGCCCGATTTATCATTAGTCATTTGGCATTACTCATTTATCATCGAGGGAGGCAGCACAGCGGGGTCATACTCTTTCCAATGATAACTGATAACTGATCCGCCACGCACTCTCGCCGTGAACGGTTACCGAACCGGAACCTCGTCAGATGGATCAAGCATGTGTGTCTGGTTCCCCTCTTTCATCATCAAATGGTAGCCGCTGGCGCCGCTGGGGTCTGACGCAGTTTTCGGCGGAGAAAGCGTTTCTTTATGCGAACACATTTTGTCGCCGAAAATGGGTCTGACCCCTTGGAAGCAAACCGGCGTCCTACATTCCGTGAACGGTCACATCAAATGATTGGCCAGTCCGGTAGTTGGAACGGTACCGGCATGGCCACACGAGCGGCAAGTCGGCCCGCGGAATCATCCCAGCCGAACGACAGTCGCCTCGCCGACGTTGCTGTACCGGTCCGGGACACAAGTGAGGATAATAATCTGGCACTCCTTTGCGGCAGTGGCCAGAATCGCCCCCATCATCTTCAGTCGCTCGGGGTCCGTATACCCAAGTGCATCGTCCAGGATAAGCGACGCACCGCCGTCTTGGGAAACGGTCATCGCACAAGCCAGACGCGATATCAGAGAGATCTGCTCTTTGGTGCCTCCGCTCAGGGAAGCGAACGGAACACTGGAACCGTCCATGGCCCGGCTGGCAACTGTCAGATCTTCGGTCAGATCCACTGTAAAGGAATCGTTAAACAGCAGGTGTCCGAGCCGCTCGATTCTCTCCTTAAGTGGCGCGACGTAGGCTCGGCGAGCTGTTTCGCGTTCGTTTTTCATTGTGACATAGAGCAGTCTGGCCGCTTGCGCTCTGCGGCGCAAGGCCCGATCCTCGTTCCGCAGACGGTCACTTTTGCTCTGAGCTGCCTGCAGTTTTTCGTGCAGCCCCTCTTCACCATGCACCTTCAGGCGCGTCTGTACTTCTGTATTCTCGGTGCTTGCCGCCCCTCGCTTTTCTTTTACAGTTCGCAAGGAACCGGCTGCCGTCTCCGCAAGTGCCCGAATGCGTTCCGGCTGTTTGTCACGAAGGGCCGTCTCGGCCGACGTCACACAATCCTGTTCGTTTCGGACCGTCTGTGTTGCTTTCGAAAGCCTTGCTTCGAGCTGGTCATCCGACACATTTGCTCGAGACCGCGTCAGCTTTTCTTCATCGCGTGTGACATCTTCAGCTTTGAGATTACGTTCAACTTTCTCCTTCTGTGCTCGCTCCTTCAATTTCTCGTGCGTTTTTCGAGCCGTGTCCAATTCGGCCCTTGCTTGTTCCCATGCCGCGCTCGCCTCCTGCAATTCAGAATCCGCGTAACGCACATATTTAGCAGCGGACTCCAAATCGTCGGCCAGTGCCGGCTTGTCGGCTCGGGAACTTGGATAGGCAGGAACACTTTGCCCCAACACGCGAACTTTTCGTTCCAGTTCGTCGTATGCCAGATCGCGGAGGTTGTCGGCTTCCACGTCTTTTTGTCGCTCGACAGCCTGTAGTGCCTCTCGTCGCTCCTCAAAAGCCTTTCCGGCTTCGCCGGGATTACTCACACCAGCCTGATTGCAAGCTTTTTCGAGTTTCTGCCTTGCGACTTCGACCTTTTTCTGAAGATCGGAAGCACTTGCTCCAGCGGTCACTTCAATCTGCAAAGACCCGGGAACCGTCACTCGAATGCGATCAGGAACGGACATACGACGCTCTTCACTGGCTGACAGCGTGGCCGGCTGGTCTTCAATCTGCAAATCAAGGTCCGCCAGTCCACGTAGCAGAAGGGTCGGTGCGCCGGTTTCTAATTTGGCTTGAGCCGTGATTAGCGAGTGTTCCGCCTTCTGAATGGCCTTCAGCACGACGTCGTCGACCTGGTTTTTAGCCAACAACTCCTCGGCCAGATCCGCCTTCTCTCGTGCGAGGTCGATACGTTCCTTGCGTTCCCTCAGTTGCTCCAGGTGCAATTTATTATTGAAATAGTCATGGTCCGCACGACGGAGATTCAAGAGCGTTTCAGCGTCTTTACGTCGAGCCTCGGCCATGTTGGATTTTGACTCGGCCTGCTGCAGCCCGCACTCCGCCTCACGAACCAACTCGGTCGAGGATGCACTAGATATGTCAAGCTTTTCCAAGGCTCCACGGACCTTTGCCACATGGTCGATGAGATCTTGGCGCACCTGTTTCTCACGTCGAGCAGCCTCTTCGGACTTTTTTGCTGAATCCAGTTTCAGCGAGGTCGTCTCCAAAGCCATTTCCAGACGTCTGATTTCATCAAGCGATTCGGTGTACTTGGCCACATCCGTTCGAAGCTCCTGTTCCTGCTGGTTCAATCGCTTCAATTCCTGTCGCAGCGTTGCAGCACGTTCGATATCTTGTTCCAGCTCCTGAATCTGCTGTGTCAACAACACAACTTCCTGCTCGGATTCTTCCAAGTCCTTTTGAGATCTCTGTAAATCCTTTTTTTCTCCACCCCGTTCCGTGAAATAGCGAGCATGTTCATCTCGGACCTTATCAAACAGACTCTCTTCTCGAGGGTCGGCCTGGTGTCCACCGGCGGCTGCATCGAGTGCCATGGACAGGGATGTCTGCTTCGATAAATTGGCTTGCTCGATCGCGTCCCCCTGCTGAATGCAGAGTGCTTTCCAGAGATCGACATCGATCGTATTGCGAAGAATCTCCTCGGCACGCCCATGCGCCTCGCGCCCCGTATGGCTATCACTCTTGGGACTCGTGATCGAAAGACTCGTTTCCGGCTTCTTGCAGAACCGCTTGAAATACGTAAAGTGGTATGGGCCACTTTCGGCCTCAAGTTCGATCTCAGGGCCCGCATCACGATGAACAGGCCGGATCGCGGAAACATTCTTGTGCTTGCTCGAGTCCGGATACTCGAAAAGAATGCGGATCGCTTCACCAAGACTGGTCTTGCCAGCTTCGTTCGGCCCTTCCACAATCGTCAGTCCTCGGACTCCGAACTGCACCTCGGAACTGCCAACACCTCGGTAATTCTTCAAGCGAAGACGAAGAAGTCTCATCGTTCCCTCCCAGCCAGGCGGACAAGCAACGCAAGCGCATCACGTGCTGCAATCGAGTCGGGATCTGCTCGGCCAACTTGCTCCCGAAGCTGTTGAACCGTGCGACTGGCAAACCCGGAAAACCCCAGATCGTCAAAATCAGTGTCCTCCGGAATGACCGCCAGATGCTTCGAACGCGTCTGAACGGCACCGAGAACTTCCCGAGCGTCGGAGACCAGCTCTTCAAGCGCCGCATGTAGTGAAAGCGACAGTGTCCCGACAAATCGCAGTTTTAGAACGGTCCGCTCTTTGCCCTCGAGATCATCGATCCAGCTGCGAAGTGAATCGATGTCTTCCTTCGTATTAAGGTCCACCTGCCGGCGTTCAAGAAACTTCCACCTGCAAACCGAAATCGCTTTTGTCTCCACGGTCTCCCGAGTGACCGTCGTAACCAACGCAAAGCCCGGCTTCACTTCGTTGTAATCCGTCGGCTCCGGAGTACCCGCGTATGCAATGCGGCCACTCGCACCAACCTCGGTAAGCGAGTGTCGGTCTCCAAGTGCCAGGTAATGAATTCGATTCCGGGAAATCGCATCTTCTGCCGCATGAAGGGAAATGGCGGCCGGATCGCTGCGATCAGGCGACAGCGAGTCGACCATCCCATGAGCTACACAAATGCGAATGCCGTCCAACACCGGCTCGAGTTGCCCGACCGTCGAAGCGACGAGATCCTGTACCAGACGTTTCGATGTCCACGGTATTCCAACAATTTCAACGCCCTCGGCAACAGAAAACGGAGCGGCGTCTTCAATCACATGAACATGGTCCGGTTTTCGATCCAAGAATATCGCGCTGCGATAGACAGATGCCGCGTTCAACGGATCGTGGTTTCCGGGAAGCAAGTAGACGGGGACAGTGACTCCCTTCAAAGCCTCGATCGCTCGAGACACCGTCTTGCGGTCAACCAGATTCGACTCGAAAACGTCCCCACAAACCACCATGAACTGACACGCTTCTTCTTCGGCAACGCGTCCAAGCGAGCGAATCGCATCGAATCGAGACTGGGTGTATCGCTCCTGAACCCCTTCTGAAAAAAAATGTCGGGTCATCCCCAACTGCCAATCGCCCGTGTGCAAGAATCGTGTCATTCACCCGCCCCCCTGACGACAATAACTTCGCTCTATTGGATACCGTCATTGTTCCTTAGTACCACATGCTGAACGTCCGGTGACTGGCCGTCGACAATGATCCGGCGAACGGCACCTCGAAATGTGTTGTTTTCGATAATGATATAAGCAGACTTCGGTAACACTCGAATCGCGGCTCCCTGCTCAGCAGTCGTTTCAAAAATATTGTTGGCGATTCGATAGTTCTCCGCTCGAGGAGTCTTGAGTGGATCCCAATTGGACTCGTTGATCATGATTTCGCCATCCTTCTCGCCGTCATTCTTGCGACCGTTCTTCCGGAAATTGTTCCCCGTGACAATCAGGCCGATGGAATCCGGTGCCCACAATCCTTCACGTCCGCTTTCCCCTACCATGTTATTGACCAAGGTACAATCACGAGACCCAGCCTCGATCGTCACACCACGCGACCCGTTTCTCTTGATAATGTTGTTCATGGCCAGGACGGTTTGACAGGATTCGAGGAAGTAACCGCCCATCGTACTGCCCGTTACCTGATTGTTCACGAATCGCCCGTCCCGACAAAAATAGAAATGAGTGCCGTCCGATCGAGAGTCCTCCAACATGCAGCCGTCTACGACGAAGTCATGCACGTAATAAAACGCGACCGTCCCCTGATCCTGCCGAACACTCCCTTTGGCTGGACCTTGGTGCGGTTGGAGATAGTCGATGTATTTGTTGCAACACCGTCGCGCCAACAGGTGCTCGATCCACACATCCTGAATCGGCTGTTTGGAAGATCCAAACAGTCCGATCGCGTTGCTCGACATGTCATGAACGTACACGTCACGAATCCGGATCCGAGCAGACTTGCCACGGATACGAATCCCCGCAATATTCACGGAATCGGGCCATTTCGTCCGTTGCCCGGCAAGCTCGCCGCCCAAGAACGTGATATCCGTGACATCCTGCCCTGAAAATATTTGACCGTCGGTAGCCATCTTGTCATTGGCCCGCAGCACGGCTCCGTACAAAGCAAGCGTCATGCCGGAATGGAGCGTCAGCCCCGCCGGATCATCGATTCGATAGATCATCGGCCGAAAAACGAGCCGTTTTCCTTCCGTTGCCGCGACATCGATCGCCTTCTGAATGGCCGCCTGATAACAGAACGATCCGTCTCGCACATAGTTGCGTGGAAGAAAATCCGCAACGTGGACGTCCTCCGCGCCAAACAGCGCATTCGCGCCACCGACCTGGAACACGAATATCAACAATCCAATCGTCGAGAACATGACCGATCGACCAGCAGAAAAAGCCAACACCATCATAGACTCCATGAAAGGCAAAACGTGGCAGGATGGCAACCGGAAGTGAGTAACACGGACCCAATCAGCAACATACGCGTCGCAAACAACGCCTCCGGGAGGATCAAATGACAATATAGAACCTTCCATTGCGTTCGGGAAGCGTCTCCATGACAAGCTGACAACCTGCCACACAACCGGTACGGCGGACAATGCTGCACGTAGCCGTTCACGCCGCTGGGGTCTGACCCCTTGGAAGCAAGCCGGCGGCCTACATTCCGTGAACGGTTACTGCTGCACGGCGTTGAGCCCCAGACAAGCCTTCTTGGGACGAACCTTGACAAAACGGCCGAAACGCAAGTTCCGAAGTCAACAGAATACAACCCAATACGGCTAATCATTCCGTTGCCCCCACGCCTGCCACACGTTTACAGAAAATCGCAACGCTCGGAGTTGGTTGCCGCCCTGCCGCCCTGGGTGCCAACCAGCCATTCGCTATAATCAAAGGCCTGCACGGTCTCCCAGGCACTTTTGCCGAGAAACAACAAGCCCGAATCGGCCGTCCAGTCGCCATACCTCTGGAAACCAACCGCGAGGAGTTTGCCATGTTACGTGTTTTCCTGACAGCCGGGATTCTATTCGTCGCATCCCTGGCATCAGCACAGGATTATGATGTCGTGATTTATGGCGGTACATCGAGCGGCGTTGCCGCCGCAGTCCAAGTACAGCGAATGGGTAAACGTGCGTTGCTGATCGAACCAGGCAGGCATCTCGGCGGGTTGACCAGCGGTGGGCTCGGAGCCACGGACATCGGCAACAAGCAAGCAATCGGGGGGATCGCTCGCGAGTTCTATGGACGGATCTGGAACCACTATCAACATCCCGATGCCTGGACACACCAGACGGCCCAGGAATACCGCAGTCGCAGGCAACGGAAAGGCGAAGAGACAATGTGGACCTTTGAGCCCCACGTGGCTGAACAGATCATGAACAGACTGGTTCGTGAATCGGGCGCGAAGGTCGTTTTCGGAGAACGTCTGGATCTGAAACATGGCGTCGTAAAGCAAGGAACGGATATCGTGCAGATCCGAATGGAAAGCTGCCGTGCATTTCGCGGCAGGCGTTTTATTGACGCAACCTACGAAGGCGATCTGATGGCAGGGGCTGGTGCTTCCTACCACATTGGCCGCGAATCGAACGCAACTTATGGCGAAACGCTCAACGGCGTGCAAACGCGGCAGGCTATTCACCACCAGTTTCAGCCGGGAGTGGATCCGTACATCGAGCCCGGGAATCCATCGAGCAAATTGCTGCCCGGCGTGCATGGCGATCCACCCGGCCAAGAGGGCAGCGGCGACCGCCGCGTGCAAGCATACTGTTTTCGCATGTGTCTTACCGATAGTCCGACAAACCTGATTCCTTTCACAAAACCAACAGGCTATGATCCACTCCGGTACGAACTGTTGTTACGCAACTTCGAAGCGGGTGAAACACGGATTCCCTGGAGTCCGACGCCTATGCCGAACAGAAAAACGGACACCAACAACAACCACGGTTTCTCTACCGATAACATTAACATGAATTACGAGTGGGCGGATGGCAATTACGCTTCGCGAAAACGCATTTTCCAAGAACATCTTCAGTATCAACGCGGATTGATGTGGACATTGGCCAACCATCCTCGCGTCCCCGAAGAAATCCGTCGCGAGGTCAGTCGCTGGGGCAATTGCAATGACGAGTTTCCGGAAAATGGCGGCTGGTCTCATCAACTGTATGTACGCGAGGCACGGCGCATGATTTCCGATTATGTGATGACACAGCACAATTGCCAACGCGATAGAATCGCCGACGATTCCATCGGTCTGGCCGCCTATGGCATGGACTCGCATAACACCCAACGCTATGTTGCGGACGATGGCTTTGTCCGAAACGAGGGAGATGTCGAAGTAGGTGGCTTTCCACCCTACCCGATTTCCTATCGCTCAATCGTCCCAAAACCTTCCCAGTGCACAAACCTGCTGGTTCCGGTCTGCCTCTCGGCCTCGCATATCGCGTATGGATCGATTCGCATGGAACCGGTTTTCATGGTCCTGGGGCAATCGGCCGCATCCGCCGCTTGTCAATCGTTGGACGAGAACGTCATCGTCCAGAAGGTGAATATCCGCAGACTGCAGAAGAGACTGCTGGCTGACAAACAGGTGCTGAAATGGTCCGGCCCAATCCCCGCTCGGATCAAGAGAATCAACCCGAAGTCACTTCCAGGTATCGTGCTGGAGGAAGACCAGGCTGAATTCGTTGGCGACTGGCTGCCGAGTACATCGATATCCGGCTTCGTCGGTCTGCGTTACTTCCACGATTCGAACGAAGCCAAAGGGTCCATGTTCGTCCGTTTTCGCCCAATGCTCAAGACACCCGGAACGTACGAAGTGCGAATCGCGTACACACCGTCCGCGAACCGCGCGACAAAGGTTCCAGTCACGATTATTCACGCTGGGGGCAAGACTGAGAAACAGATCGACGAACGTGCCGTCCCGCCGATCGACCACGCGTGGATCTCACTCGGAACCTATCACTTTCAAGCCGGTTCTGGTCCGGCGATTGTCATCTCCAACGCCGACACGAAAGGCTATGTGGTCGTTGATGCCGTTCAGCTCTTGCCCACGAAGAAATAGAGTAACCGTTTACGGCGAGAGTGCGTGGAGCGGCAATTGTCATTTATCATTTTTCATTTGGCACTGGAAAGAGTATGGCCCCGCTGCGCTGCCTCTCTCGATGATAAATGAGTAATGTCAAATGACTAATGATAAATCGGTGAAAACCCCGGTGCTAACGCGATGGCAGACGAAACCCCCCGTGAACGACTACGAAATAGAAGCCCTTTCACTGTTCAGTCAACACAGATTCAAACGCTGCAGAAAACCCCAAGCACGATGAGCTTGTAGCCCATCGAGAATAAAACTTTCCGTACGATGAGTTTTTGGCCTTGCCTTTGCCGACATCTTCATTTTTCCGGCGGGCCTGCCCCGGCGGGAATACAACTGAATCGCTACCTGATTGGCTACACTTGCGAGAAAAACAGGTAACCGTTCACACGATTCCAAGGGGTCAGACCCATTTTCGGCGACAAAATGCGTTCGCGTAAAGAAACGCTGTCTCCGCCGAAAATTGCGTCAGACCCCAGCGGCGTGAACGGCTACAAAAACATTAACCGCCCTGTCGGCCTCGTGCCGGCGGAGCGATGATTTTGTGGATTGCGAATGGTGCAGGTGCTCCGTCGGGACTGGGCCCGCCGAGGGCCAATGCCATGGATGATGCTATCGAGGATACCGAACGTGACTCTTATTGAAATAGACGACATCTTCGGCGAAGACGAAAGCGTGCGTCAGAGGCTTGACGAGCTGGTACGTGACGCTGGCACGTCGACGTTTCAACAACAGCCTCATTTCACACTCGATGCGGACAATGATCAGCAGGCGTTCATTCGAAGTGACGCACGGACAATTCGCCTCCTCGCTCCGGCCGGTTCGGGGAAGACCCAATCGATCGTCAACCGCATTCTCTCTAGATGCACGCAGGACCCAAAATCACTCGAGCAGTTCCTGGTCCTTACCTTCGACAATGCGGCCGCGACCAGTCTCCGAGAGAAGCTGGCCGATGCGATCACTCAGACGGGTCGGACCGAGTTGACGGCAGTTACGCCAAACATCTTTACGCTCAACAGTTTTGGATATCGCCTACTTCGCCGATCGTTGCGCGATCACTGCAAGCGGACTCAGATGGGAAACGATTCCGTGCGGCAGGCTCGCGAGATCGTTCGAGAGGTACTCAAGAGCCTACGCGCGGCAGCGCCGGAAAAAGCTTCCCTGCTACCCCAACGTCTCGCGGCGCGCGTCTATGTGGACTTGATTGGTGCCCTGAAGAACCACATCGTCCTTGTGGATGAACTCGCTACCCATTCCCAGGGTGCTATTGACGGCGTTCTGCACCTTGTGGAGATGGGCTTATTCAGACCTTGGCTGGCCGGCTTGTCGGGGCAGGACGCGAAACGGGAACAACGCACTATCCTGAATCTGCTTGTTTTCATTTACCGGCAATACGAAGAGGAAATGACCAGGAGACGCCGAATCGATTTCGACGATCAGAAACTTCTTCCATATCTCGCGCTCCGGAACCAACCGGAGTTGGCCCGCGCAATCATGGCTCGATTTCAGTCTGTGATTGTCGACGAGTTTCAAGATATCAACCGGCTCGATTTCGAACTGATTCAAATCATTGCTTCTGAAAAACAACTGATTGTCGTCGGCGATGATGATCAAGCTATCTATGCTTTTCGAGGATGCAGCCCCGATTACATCATTAATTTCGCCGACCGATCAGGGCGCGCGGTTGACTCGCACGTACTCCACACAAACTATCGTTGCCCACGCAACATCGTTGAAATGGGAAATCGGCTGATTGCCAACAACACAAACCGAGTGGGCAAGACGCAAATCGCAAAGAAAAAAGAAGATGCGGATGTTCAATTGTGGCACAGCCTCAATTCGGCCAGTGAAGCGCAAATCATCGCTCGTTTTGTGAAACGACTTCATGCTCGGGAGCAAAAGAACGGGCTGCGATACAGCGATATCGCCGTTCTGCTCAGAATGAACTGCCAGAGTCTGCCTATACAAATTGCTTTTGCAATCGAGGAGATTCCATTTCGATGCCGTCCAGCGGATAACATTCTGGTGTCTCAAATCATGACCAATCTTCTTGGCCTGATACAGCTTCATCTCCATATCGTAAAGAATGTCGGTTACTGTACGGCGGAAGATAGCGAACTAATCGCTCGTACGTTGGCACGCAATGTCACGCCGGACAACATCAAACGCTTCCACCGTTCCATCAAACGTTGCGGCGGGTACGTCAACGCATCAATGATGCCCGGCAAAGTCTTTATGCTCGGCGGAGCGATCCGCCATTGGCAATTCCAGAACGCTATTCAGGCCCTGATTCGTCGCGCGGCGTGCCCAAGTGACCTGATCAACCGCATTACGACCAACTTCCGAGCCATTTATGGGATCGTCGGTACGTTGGATGATGCCCTGAACGATGACGTTCCACTTGCGGAACTGCTCGACATTTCAGACAGATTTCGGGGCAGCATCGCCGACTTTCACGAGGCGCTGACACGCCTGGTCGCCGTTGTCCAAAGCGGCTTGTTTGTCGAAGAGAATGGTGACGGCGTCAATCTGACCACGTTCTTTCGCGCTAAAGGCCTTCAATGGCACACGGTAATCATACCGACAGCGAACCAGCGCGTGATCCCCAGCAGCGGCAGCTCCATTGAAGACGAGCGACGTTTGTTCTACGTCGCCGTGACTCGCGTTAAAACCAATCTTGTCATCGCATACGTGCGACAAGCTGTCGATGCACAGGTTCAATGCAGCCAGTTTATCGAAGAAATGGGGCTAACGGACGCGACGGAAAAGCGAGCAACTCCCATCAAACGTGGAAGAAAAAAGAAAAAGTAGCCGTGCGTGCCCCACGCGACACGGAACAACAAGTATCGCCGAATGCAACTTCACAATGGCTGGATTCGTGAATCCGGAAGACTTGCCCTTGTGCGCAACACTGGGACTGGCTGCCATTATGGCTCCGGCCAAGAGCGAAAAACCGTGGTTCGGCAAATGGGGGATATGAGTAACGAACAGATCGATCTGGCGGTGAAGCAGATGGTCAAGACTACCGCCAACAACAAGTCGGTACTCGGCTACTTTATCATGGACGAGCCCGGATCACCCGAGATCGGTTTCAAACGCCGCCAGCGGATTGTTGCCTGCTGGTTCGGGTCTAAACCAGGTGTGTCAAGCAGTAGATACTCACCCGAATCACTGATCCAGACACTGGCATACCCCGATGGCAATGCCGTCCTGCAGGTGGAACCCGGTAGCTGATAGTCTTGGACGCCACGAATGCAGTTACTGAATCTCCGGTTAATGCCGTCCAGCGTTTGTTGGCGTTTTTCATAACCTGTGATAATCATTTCATTAATTTCGCCATTGATTGTGGTCAAATACTGGCTTAGTCGTCCCGCGTCGCGAATTCCCCGTGCCAACCGTTGCAAGAACAGCCGACGTACCTGTTCGTACTTATACAGCCAGCGGGGTTCCATGCGAACACTGGCAACAATTGTCTGGAACGTTTTGGCGGATCTGTCAAGTTGTCCACGAGGTGCCGCGAAGGAGTAACATCGTTCGCATCCCCATTGCACGAAGCCATGTGACACAGTGCTCGCACAATACCACAGGGTGCAGTAGAAATCGGTCTCCACGGACGTTCCATCCGTTCGGACATATTCCATTCGGACACGTGCCGCAACCACTTGCTTTCGCACACCTGCTTCCTCCATCGTCGCGGCAACTTCAGCCGCTATTTCCGGCAACTCTTGGACAGCAACAATCCGCATTGATTGACCGTTACGATACCGAGGCAGAATCACAGTCCGAACATAGTCTGCTATATTGTTGATGGGCCGTCGCAGTTCCATTCCCAAATAACGAGTTCCCATGGAAAACGTGCCCAACAGAGATTCACTGAAACAAAAAAAGTCTGTTGGGTACGATCGCACGACTTGCCTTCAGGAAGGGGCCCGTATCGTCATGTCGACGACTGCCAGAGCAGCACTATTTGGACGCCACACCACGCCGCCCTGGACTCGCCAATCGTGTGGAACCAGCATTTGAAACGCCGGCGATTGAACCATGGGATCTTGCACAGTGTGCGGGACCAGTCGAAGCTGGCGTGGCTTCGGTGCGTCGCCTTGCGGCAGAGAGCGCGGGAACGTCCCCGGCTTGGGCTGGAGAACTATCGCCAGACCGCGACTGAGTGATCCGACGGTTGGCTGCGCGATCGCGAGATCCGAACAAATAGATTGCATGGTGAAGAACAAACCAAGAACGACAACGTGAATGCAGATTTTGTGACACATTGTATTGAGATCCCTTCGTTGTGACTTATGGCCCAATTCGGCATTTTTTGCGACGGGGCGGCGCTCTAGTCGTTTGCCGGGACCACGCGAAAACCAGCTGCCAGTTTTGCGTGTGTCATTTCGGTGGGCGGAGCGGATGATGAGCAGGCTGTGGAGCTCCCACGTCTCGCCTTACTGAGAAACCATGATATTTCCGAAACGTTGACGCCGTAGCTGACCAGCCGCCCCGCAACCAGGTACGACTGCGATATCGCCACCAGTTGACCACGGTTGTTGACAATCGGGCCGCCACTGTCACCCCGATTGATCGGTGATGTCATCTCAACAACCTCCATCCGATGCGGCGTGGGCCCACGAAATGCTTTGTAGTAAACCGACCGAACTTTGCCGTACGTGTAGATCCACAGGGCATCACTGGCACCTGGATTCCCCACCGAATGAACATCATCGCCTGGCTGGACTGGCTTGCCTAATTCAATCTCATGGACGTGCTTCGGCAGGCTTGTGACTCGAACCAAAGCCAAGTCACGCTCCGCATCTCTAGCCACAACTTTGCCAAGGATCGCCAGGTTCTCAAGGTGATTAACATAGTACTGCCGCTCGGCCCGGCAGCGCCCTTTGTCGTAAAATGGAAAGACTACCCGGACTTCAGACTCGTCGCCCACAACATGCTGATTGGTCAAAACCAGCCGGTCGCGGACGCTGAGCAAAACGCCGGATCCCATCGTTTCACTTGTCAGAATCCAAGCTGTGCCGGGAAGCGTTTTCTGGTAAACACCTGAGTTCGCTCGGCACGGAATCGCTGCCGTGACGACTACCAGAAGAAACGGAACAAAGCCGAAGAATCGATCAAGAATCCCGCGAGACGCTCGAAAGCTCGCGAAATCGAATGTTCCGACCGGCCGTTTTCCGGCAAATAGACAAACACAACCGGCTTCCCGACCGAGATTCGGAAAATTGGTTAAGAATGAAGTCTTCATGATCTGGGGCCTTTCGTGGTTTACAAGGTTGACGGTGGCGGAGCTTGCCACGTCCAATACAACCAAGGCCCGGATCTGTGACAGTTGTGTCACGAAAACTTGTAATCTTTTGGCCGTCCCGCAAGACTGGGTGAACACGTGAGATCAGGAGCCTTCCCCCGCCCCACCGTAACTTCAGACGGCTAAACTGTTGGGGACACTTGAACTCAGACGTCCGACGACCGCTATCCCCCACTCCCTACGGGCTACCGCCCGCTGGATGTCCGGGAAGAGTTTTTAGAAACGCCTGATAGGACAGAGCGTCCCGTAGCGGTGTGAATTGAGGATCAGCGGCAAACGCTTTCTGGTTGTCCGAAACGGACAGATAGCCCGTGTCGCGCAACCGTTCGAGCATTCTGATCGCTCCCTTAACGTACCCTGCTGCCGTGTGTGCTCGCTGATCAGCAGACAGCATGGGATCGTGCTTTGCGACTCCGACGCACAGTGCGTAAGTCGCAGCCGCATCGTAGAGCGCAAAAACGTCTTTACCAAGATCTGATTGAATTCTCTCGATTTGCAACGTCGCTTCCGCGTGGCGATCCAAACGGGCCAGACAGAGAGCTCTTTGGCACAGTACACCAACACGGTCTTGCTCAAGGCCCATCTCATCCAAACGGTCGAAATCTGCCAAAGCTGGTTCGTACTGATGCCGGCGCATCCGAAGCAGACCACGCTGCAGCAGAGCGGCAGCCAGGCGTTGCTGAGCATCGGCATTGGTCGAACTTTCGCTCGCAAGCTGTTGCATTAGATCGATGGCCTCATTCAGCAAATGGTCCGCTTGTTCCATTTTCCCAAGGTCCATCCAGACGCGACTCAATTGCACCTGTGCCGTAGCCAATTCGACGGCTGTCCGCGCGTCTCCAACTTGCCTGGCAACGTCGTGACGTAATCGAATCGCCTTTTGCAAATAGGCTTCGGCTTGGCTTGTGTCGCTGGCACGGATCGAGAGGAGCCCAAGTCGTTCGATTGCCGTCGCCAGGTAGGAACGATAGAAAGGAACTTTTGGATACTGGTCGGCCAGCCTTTGCAGAACCGTGGTAGCACGATTGTAGGATTTAATCGCCGCTTGCATCTGATCGCCGTCAGCCAACAGCTGACCTTGCAGAATCAGTAGGCGAGCCAAGTTCGCGTGTTTTTTCGGCGTTGCCTGCTCCTGATTGACCGATTCTGTGTAAATCGCCAATGCACGGTCGATAAGCGGGCTCGCTTTGCTCAACTGCCCCAAGTCCAATTGCAGCGTGGCTTCGTTAAGCAAACAGGATCCCAAAAGGTCGATGTACTGAACGTCACCCGGATCAAATTGCACAAGTTGCTCACACACGCTCACGGCATGCCGGAAGTTCTTGAGTGCCTCGTCAAGCTTATTCATGGATCGGTTCAAATTACCGAGATTGTTTTCGCACAATGCCAGGTCTTTGCAAAACACGTGCACATTGTGGTGACTCGCGACAAGTTGCGTTAGCAATGCGTTAGCCGATGAATACGTCGCTCTTGCCCGCTCGTGACGATTCGTTTCAGCGTACAGATCAGCCAATCGTATTTGGGCGACGGCCAAGGAATGCAACGCGTAGGGGCGATCGATTCGAGGAGCGAGGTTCTCCTGCCCGATAGCCACGGCGCGTTCGGCCGACTGTTGCGCCTCGTGCATCTCGCCAAACCGGCGGTGAAACACGGTTAAATTGCCGTAAAGCGACACGAGTTCAGAAGTATTGTCAACATTCTCCGGTCGCTGGTGAAACAGTTGCATTCGGATGTCGAGAGCGCGCTGGTAGCTCTCGAGTGCCGCCTCTTTGTCGTCTTGAGCTAGTGCCCAGGAAGCTTCGTTATTCAGACACGTGGCCAGTTGACGCTGCAGGTTTGGTAACGTCCGGTCCCGAAGCAATGCCAAGGTCAGTTTTCGGGCGAGTGCAATCTGTTGACGTGCCACGTCCGTCTTCCCTTGTGCGTAATAGAGGTTGGCAAGATTGATACTGGTCATGGCAAGTCCTTCGCGTGCCAATTCATCACTCGAACCACGATCGACCAGACGCCGAAAGGCATCACTAGCTTTGACAAAGTGGTCTCGGGCGGCGGTGCTTGTGCCGATCTGTTGTTCGATGCTGCCGAGTCGAAAGTGGGTCCACGCTTGCTCGACCGCCAACGCGGAATCGGCCGCACGCCGGCTGAGCAGTTGCTGGTAAAAATCGCGGGCATTTTCAAGCAACTGGCGGCGCAACCCCTCGAACCCATGCTGCTTCAGCAGCGGGTCGTCAGTGATCTCAGTCAAATATCGATCAATGGCTCCGTGTGCGAGCTGAAAATTGGCATCGGCCCGCCGGCCCTCGTTCTCGGCAGCCAAACGCAATGCGCGCTCTCTTTGACTGACGAACGAAAGGGCAACGGCCAGCACGACCAAACCCACGATCAACGCGAGCAACCCGGTTAGAATGGCGCCCGTCGTGCCGCGATGTCGGCGCATCCACCGGCCCCATCGAGTCCACCAAGGCTCGCGCCACGCCGCAACCGGCTCATCAGCCAGATACTTTTCCAGTTCATTGGCCAATTCCAGTGCCGAACGGTAGCGATCTCGCGGTCTGGTCGCCATCGCCTTCAGGCAGATTGCTTCGAGCGGCTTGGCGATGGTCCTCGCAATGGTTCGCGGACGCACAAACTCGCCTCGCTGCACGCGCAGGACGACTTGCTCGAGCGACGCCCCGGAAAATGCGGACCGACCGGTCAGCATTGTGTACAACGTTGCGCCGAGACTATACACGTCGCTGGCGGGGGTCAACGCATCGTGCCAACCAAGTGCCTGCTCGGGACTCATGAACGCCGGCGTGCCGACTAGAGTGCCCCACCGTGTCGATGCGGAATCGCCGGCCGTCGCGGGATGTAAGGTCCGTTCATCGACCAGGCGATCCGACTGTTTGGCCGGATCCTGCATAACACGAGCGATTCCCCAATCGACAATCAGCGTTTCACCGTAGGGTCCCAGCATGATGTTGCTCGGCTTGAGGTCACGGTGCAGGATGCCTCGACTATGCGCGTAGTGCATCGCATGACACACGCTGACAAACCGGTACAGCAGCTTACGCAACTCCAGATGCTGATCCGTTGGGTCGCGATGCAAACGGCCACTGGCCACTTCCAAACTCTCTCCGCGGATAAACCGCATTGCGTAGAAGGGGCGCCCATCGGACTGAACGCCTAGGCCGTAGACCGGAACAATTCCCGGATGCTCCAGCGAGCCGGTAATTCGAGCTTCCAACACGAATCGCTGCCGGCATGCGTCGTCCGAAGCAAATGCTGGCAGGATCTGCTTGAGCGCGACGTCACGATCAAGCTGTTTGTCATGTGCCACAAGCACCTCGCCCAAACCGCCTCGCGCATGTTCGCCCGTGATTTCATAGCGGCCAGTCTCGGACGCATTGCCACCACAATCATCCGACTTCCCCACCACGCTCTCGTCTCCAATATTCGTGACTTTCGGCGCCGAGGCAAGC
>JAJSAJ010000225.1 GCA_024274855.1 Planctomycetota bacterium
AAAAGTTCAAGCTCCTCAGGGAAACATATCCGGTGGGTTCTGCATATATGCCCTCCATACAAAGAGGAAAAGCACACCAAAAGACGCTGCCCCAGGGCAACGTTGCTGTTCTTTATTCTAAGCTGTTTCGCTCGGCGGTCAAGCTTTTTCTTGACCAACCCTGATATGGGAGAAAAACTGCCACACCGCCTGTGTCGCGTTCAATTTGTCCGTTTGCGGGCCACTGACGCTGTGGGGCAAGGTCCGGCGTGCGCCGGGCCATTCGTGGCCCTGGCCTGCAATGGTGCAGAGTTGCACTTCGTGACCGCCGGGCCCCGGTCCGTATTGGACGAGCCGGACACCGTCCGAATGCCGTAGTAACCGGTGCCGGTGAGATGCGCCGATTAGCCGGACCCAGGTCAGGATCGAGTCCATCACGGGGGGGCGGTGCCGCACTGCACCCCAGGGCAAACGCGTGGGACCTCCGTCAAACGGGTTTAGCGGGTCCTCCAAGCCAATGAGATACAACATCGATAGCGGGCACGCCGGTGCCGGATCTTTGATACACAGGTGACCGGCCATCGGTGCAATTGCAGCAACTCGATCAGCCAGTTCGACACCGACGCGAAATGTCATGGAGGCTCCGCTGGAGAAACCCGTCACGAAAATGCGGTTTTCGTCAACGGTGAATCGGGATCGAAGATCGTCCAGCACTTTGGCCAGGTAGCCGATATCATTCACATTGCGTCTAGCCACCGCGCTGCGCGTGCTGCCGTCGTTCCAGACACGAAGGTTTTCTCGAATCCCCGCCGGGCGAGTCGGGTCCTCACATTCGGCTTCCGGGAAAACGACGAGGCAACCTGTTTGATGGGACAGCTCGCGCCAGCCGTAAACGCGCGAGGCGAACGCAGCTGATGCACCTCCGCCGTGCAAGACCATCAGGACACTTCGGGAGCTCTTGGCATCGTAATCGTTTGGCGTATGTACCAGATAAAGGCGGTGCAGGCCGTCGATAACCACAGCATGTTGATGAATGTTTGAACTCGGCATCGTGCACTCTGCTCCGAAACACCGTAGTCGCCGCGCTCGCTCACCGTTGTCAAGCACAGGACGATGTTTGAGGTTAGGACCGGCGAATCAATTGTTGTCGCGTTTACTGGGGGACGATGCGGCGATCCTCCTTAGCTGCAAGACTGATTCACCCGTGGGGCAAGCCCATGGGGGTCTGTACGCGGAAGAGTGCGACAGTTATTGATTGGCGAATCCATAGTACAGGATACTGATCGAGCAGGGCCCCCGATATCCAACTGGAGCCAATTCCGACTGATTATTCTGAATAGACCATTCTGCTTCGTCTCGATAAGCTTTCGTAGTCGTTCACGGGGTTTTCGTCTGCCATCGCGTTAGCACCGGAGTTTTTCCCGATTTCCCACACGCCCGATTTATCACTAGTCATTTGGCATTACTCATTTATCATCGAGAGAGCCAGCGCAGCGGGGTCATACTCTTTCCACTGACAACGGACAAATGACAAATGACAAATGACAAATAAATGCCCCTCCACGCACTCTCGCCGTGAACGGTTACAAGTTTTCTATGTCGCGTGCGAAACAGTACGGCTCCCCGTTTCCCGCCAGTGAAACGAGTAGTCGAACGCGCAAAGTGCGTCTGTCGGTGGCTGTTTGGAGCCAGGTTCAATCGTCCGAAAATCACATTGGCCGGACAAATCGGTTCGTCCTGACGTCGCTTGTGCCCACAGGCTCGTGACGGCGTCCAGCATCAACCGAATCTGCATGGCGACGGAGCTGCCTGGTTGCGGCGTTAGTTGAATCGTGCAGTAGGCTGATGGAATAGTGCCGATCAACAAGTGACACGGTGAATCCTTTCTTGCTCTTGCTCCCTAACGCGTATTTAACGCGGCGCGGATCGACGGTTCCATTGCGGTCCTGGCCTTCGCAAAGCCCGGTCGTAGCAGCACATCGAAGGCTGTTATCTTCCGGATTGCACGCGAAGATACTCACGCCGTCGGCCGCGAAGACTTCCTTCAGCAGATCGCGCACGACTTCAAAATCTGATTCCGACGACCGTGGCATTTCTCTAAGCAGATGATAAAGTTGAGCGCCGGCAATTCGCTTTCGTTGCCGGTCGAAGCTGACGGTCATTGCGCCGATGACATCCGCAAGTGTTATCAATGCCTCGCACACGTCAGGCCGGTTTCTTCCTTTCTCGGTAGAATAGACATTGAGTACACTGATCCCCTTGTCGTTCTTCGTGCCGTTCGGTCGAGAAATAGGGCAGAGCAAGGCTTCTTTGAGCCCCATTCTTGCGGCCTTTTCCCGCTCCACGAAGTCCTGTAAGGGATCAACAACGTAGACCTTGCCGGGAGGGTGGTTGCTTATCCTTCCGGTACAACTATCGAGTGGCAGAACCCGGTCGTGCATGTACTCGATATCATATCCGTTCGTGGCGTACACGAAGAGCGATTTCTTGGGGCGATCGACGTACCAGATCGAGCACTTTGTCGAATCGGAACCAAGACTAGCGGCGACGGTGTGGCAGAGTTTCCGAAAGATGAGAGTCAAGTCCCAGGCGTTCTCGAAGGTCTGCGGCGTGAAAGCCCGTGTCAATGAGCTTGAAGAACTCGAGAAGCTCCGCGTCGTCTCGCGACAACCAACGGAGCAGGCGATAGAACTTCCGTGGTGGAAGCCGTACCGGGCCCCGCTTCCCTTCCTTTGTCCTTGCCGTTCGTTTCGTGCCAAGGCGTTTGGGGTGCTTGAACTGTTTCAAGTTGAGCCCAAGTTGCTTCTCGAATTTGCAACACAGGTCTTTATTGCGGCGCGTGACTTCCGAGCGCGAAATGCCCTCTCTCGTCGCCAGTCGACCTCGCCATCCTATGCTGCGGTCGCCATACGACAGCAAGACGACAAGCCAATTCCTCCCTTTGTCGCCCAACGCCA
>JAJSAJ010000226.1 GCA_024274855.1 Planctomycetota bacterium
ACGATCGACGTGGCACCCCATTTGCTCAAGGCAATCGCAGAAGGTTACGTCCCCTTGCAACGCATTGGGTCCCAGACCGCGGACGGTGACCCGCCCACCGGTGATTGCCGCGGCTGCCCAGAAATAGCTCGCAGCCGACGCGTCTGGTTCAATCCGGTACGTCTCGGCATCGTAGAATTGCGGTGCTTGGATGAAGAACCGTTGTAGGTGGTCGTGGGAGATGTCCACGCCGAATGCTCGCATGACGCCCATGGTCATCGTTACATAGGGCTTTGACACCAAGGGCCCGTCAACGATCAGTTCGACCGGTCGTTCTGCAAGGGGTGCGGCCATCAGCAGGCCGCTCAAGAATTGGCTCGATATGTCGCCTCGAATACAAGCTTTCCCACCCGCGAAGCCATGAGTGTCGATCAGCACAGGTGGGCAGTCATTGTCTTGTTGGCTGCGGATTCCAGCCCCCAGTTGCGACAGCGCTCGGATCAGGTCGCCGATCGGTCGCTGACGCATGCGAGGCACGCCGTCCAACCGATAGTGCCCGTGTCCGGCCGCCAACGTCGCAGCGAGGAACCGCATGGTTGTGCCGCTATTGGCGACGAACAGGTCGGCATTTTGTTGAGGAAATTGCCCGCCGCAGCCGATCACGGATAACCGAGTGCCGGCTTCGTCAGACTGTACGGACAGTCCGAGTCTTCGCAGCGAGTCGACCATCACACGAGTGTCTTCACTATCCAACGCATCAAGCAACTCGGCCTTTCCCTTAGCCATCGCCGCGCAAATCAACGCACGATTCGTAATACTCTTGGAGCCCGGCGGACGGATAGAACCGTTGACAGGTCCAACAGGCTTCATGGGCACGCACTCGGTCACGGGATCAGGCCCTGTTTTTGGTTCTTGGCAAGTTTTGGGCTGGCTTCTCAGCGGTCATCTTCAGGCCTTTGCAGGACCGTTGGTGATTCGTGTTCTACTCTCTTTACTCCCGTTTAGCCGGCAACTCATGACTCGGCGAGAAAGGCGAAATCCTGTTGCTAGGGCTTCTGGTTAGCGCCGACAGATGTAGAAATAGGCGGGGGGCAGATTGCCCCAGACCGGCTTGCTCATTCGAATTTCACCGAAATAGTTGCGCAATTTACGCCGGAAGCGGCGACCGGCAGGCAGCAGAAGTCCCTGGAGATGGCCAAAAGCAATGAATTGGCCGCCGGGCCGCAACACTTCCATCGTTGCATCGAGATAGGCCGTTTGATCTGCTTCTGAAAAAGCGGCCCACGGCAGACCGCTCAGAACAACGTCGACCTGTTGAATCCCATGCTCTTGGCAGTGATCCTTGACCCGTTTGACACTTCCCTGGCAAACGCGAACATCGGGAAACCGATTTCGCAGCATATCCGCGAACTGCGAGTTGATTTCGATCGCGAGAAACTTGATCTCCGGCCGCAACTGAGTAACGATTTCCTGGGTGATGGCTCCGGTTCCCGGTCCGTATTCGACCAACGAGGTCGTGGTGTCCCAATCGAC
>JAJSAJ010000227.1 GCA_024274855.1 Planctomycetota bacterium
ACCCACCAAGCCTCTAGACGCAAGACGCCATGGGCGGCTCGCCCACAAGCGCGGACAAGACTTGATCGCCACCACGGCGCAAACGCGTCGCAATGCGATGATCTACTTGGGTGCGATCGTGCAGATCATACGCCGGCCGTGTTGTTGTGGCGGCGTCTCGATCTTGCCATATTCGCTCAGCTCCGCGATCACGCCCTTCATCACGCGACGGCCTTCTTCGACATGTGCCATCTCGCGACCACGGAAGATCACCGAAACTTGAACTTTGTCCTTGTGCTGCAGGAAACCGATGGCTTTCTTGACTTTGAAGCCAATATCATGATCTCCCGTCTTCGGCCGAAGGCGAATCTCTTTCGTCTTCGTGTGGCGAGAGCTTTGGGTCGTCTTCTTCTTTTTCTCGTATTTGTATTTGCCAAAATCCATGATTCGGCAAACGGGGGGCCGTTCGTTCGGCGCCACTTCCACAAGATCCAGGTTCGACTCCCTGGCTTTGGTCAGAGCCTCTTGCGTGGGCAGAATGCCCAGCTGTTCACCGTCCGACGCGATTACACGAACTGGTGAAATGCGGATTTGATCATTAACTCGAGTTTGGATGCGGTCGATTGCTGTTGTCCTTTCGTACTTCGAATCAATGCGAGCCATTCTGCAACGGCACCCTGCCGCTGCTGTCGGCACACAAGAAGCTACTAATTTTGTACCAGTGAGTATTGACGAATTACCGGCACTAAGTCAACTGGATTATCCAGAAAACCCGCACAAACTGCCAGTCGTAAGTCGGTCGGTTTCATGAAAATAGAGCCACCAGCGAGATACAAGGCCTGCTCGAATCTTGCCAAAATCCGAGCACAAAGTGGCAGAACCTCGCCCTGTCGGCACCGGTTGCAGGTGAAAACTGCCGGAAACCTCCCAAAAAAGTGTCTCGGTTCGGATATCGGGCCCTTCATGGGGCCGTAGGCCCGCCAGCCAACTCCGAACCGTCGCTTTACGACCGGTGCCGGCCGGCTTGCCCGACACGAGCGTTTACCACGTCGGCTCGTGAATTACTAAGCTCGATGGCGTCCTAATGTTAATATGGGATACTTCTGGTGCCTCGCAAACTGCTACTCAGCAAATGGACCGAGGTCTCCAGGGAGCGAACTACCGCCCGAAACATGCGGGGAAAGGTGGACTAGCTTGGCGAGTGTTTGGTTTGACCCGCCCGGAAAATCTGCACGCGCCAGGCACCTTTCAGCCTCAATACTCGTTTTTCGCCCCTCGGTCACCGAGTCCCGCGTCGGTCGTGTATGTCTGTCGTACCGTGCGATCCGCTACTTCCTGTTGGAGTTTCTTAATCGCTTCCTCGACACTCATCGGCCCGAGATCTCCGTCAATTCGGTCGCGTACACTGACCTGGTCGTTTTCCACTTCGCTCCCGCCAATGACAAACATGTAGGGGATCCGCTCCAGCTGAGCATCCCGGATTTTGGCACCGATTTTTTCGGACCGGTAGTCGCCCGCCACTCGCAAGCCTTCAGCCATCAGACGCAGTTCCACTTGGCGGCCGAACTCTTCAAACTTCTGGCTGACGACCAGAACACGCACCTGTTCGGGTGCCAGCCACATTGGAAAGCGCCGGCGAAGTGTTCGATCAACACGCCGATAAATCGCTCTAATGAACCGAGCGGCGCACGGTGAATCATCGCCGGACAATGAGGCTGATTGTCGGTGCCGATGTATTCCAAGTCAAACCGCTCGGCACTCGGAAGATTGTAGTCCAACTGAACGGTCCCCAACTGCCATTCACGCCCGATGCAATCGCGGACAACGAAATCCGCCTTCGGTCCGTAAAAGGCCGCTTCCCCAGGTTCCACGGCCGCTTCGATCCCCAGATTGTTGCAAACCTCAACCAGTGCCTTTTGAGCACGGTCCCATTTCTGGGGATCACCAACATACTTGTCGCTGTCCGGATCGCGGAAGCCAAGTCGTACGCGGTAGTTCTTTAATCCAAGGCAATCAAGCACGAATTGTGTCATCTCGATGCAGCCCCGGAATTCGTCTGGTACTTGCTCGTCTGTGCAGAAGATGTGTGCATCGTCCTGGGTGAACCCCCGCACACGTGTCATGCCGGATAGCTCGCCCGATTGCTCGAACCGATACACGGTCCCGAACTCAGCCAACCGCAATGGCAATTCACGGTAGCTTCGCGGTCGTGCTTTGTAGATCATGACATGATGCGGGCAGTTCATCGGCTTCAGCAGGTACTCCTCCCCCGGTTCGACCTCGATCGGCTTGAACATGCTGTCCTGGTAGTAGGGATAGTGTCCGGAGATCTTGTAAAGGTCGATGCGGCCGATGTTCGGTGTGTAGACAGGCTGGTATCCGCGACGCTGAAGTTCGTCCTTGATGAATGTCTCAAGTAGCCCTCGGATGATTGCTCCTTTGGGCTGCCACAGGATCAGCCCCGGCCCGACCAGCGGACTGATCGTGAATAGTTCGAGCTGTTTCCCCAAGACACGGTGATCGCGTTTTTTGGCTTCTTCGACCAAACGAAGGTGCTCGTCCAACTGTTGTTTGGTGAAGAATGCGGTCCCGTACAGACGCTGCAATTGCTTGCGAGATGCATCACCCTTCCAGTAGGCGCCCGCGATCGACAACAATTTCATGGCACCGATGGCACCGGCCGACGGTACGTGCGGCCCGCGACACAGATCGACAAACTCGCCTTGCTGATAGAATGAGACCGTGTCGTGCTCGCCGAGCCCGGTTTCCAAGTGCTCAATCTTGTATTGTTGGTCGAGATCACGACACAACTGCAACGCGTCATCTCGAGACTTTTCAATCCGCTCGAAGGGCTCGTTCTCCTTGATGATCTTCTTCATCTCTGCTTCGATCGCGGGAAAGTCATCCTCCGACAGCGGCTGCTCCAAGTCGAAGTCGTAGTAAAATCCACCCTCGACGGTCGGTCCGAATGCCAACTGGACCCCCTTGTGCAAACGCATGACTGCGCGAGCCATGATGTGAGCACACGAATGACGTACCACATCCAACACCTCGGGATTCTTCGCCGTGAGAATACGAAGCTGAATGCCCCCCTCCTCTGGGAGTGGGTCATTCAGGCTGACTACGGCGTCGTCGACCTGAGCGGCAAGCGCGGCCTTCGCCAGACGTGGCCCGATTTCGCGGGCAATTTCAAGTGCGGTGATCGGTTGGTCGTATTGCTTTACGGTTCCGTCGGGCAGTTGTACCTTGAGCATGGAATTGGTCAGATCCTGAAAAATGGCACCGCTCGAACGGGCGTCGATACAAAGGACACCCTATACCATTTCAAGCGGTATTCAGCGCGTAACGTACAGCATGGCGGGCACTTGGAGCAAGGCCGGGTCCCTGGGAACCTGCCATACCCAACCGGCCCGCGGATCGACCGAATACCGGTTCAATGCCTGTGCCTGGGCCCATTTCCCCCCTCTAAATGGCTGCAGACACATTTCACTCAAGACTGGTTCCACGAATTCCGAACATTCGCTAAGGTGGAAACCATCGTTGGGCCGTTAGCTCAGTAGGTTTAGAGTGCTTGCTTGACATGCAAGAGGTCACTGGTTCAAGTCCAGTACGGCCCACTTTTGCTAAGGTTTGCTGCGACAAATTCAGCAAATGGCCGTTTCCCTACAAGGAAACGGCTGTTTCTATTTCTTGACCGTCGGGTGGCAGCAGGGAACGGTAAGAAATGGTAACGGGTCTGAGCCAACAGGAAGGGTGAGAGTCAGCTTTTGCTAATCTTGGATAGCCAGTTCGGTTATGGCGCAAGTTCAGGAGATTCAACGCATTATGGGCCAATTCCTAAGAATCGGTTTTGTTGCCGAAGCCACGGTCACACTTTCTGACGGTATGTCAGCGGATGACTTATTGAGAGCCATCAACGACATTTATTCGCCCAACACTTTCGACTTCTTGGAGACAGATGGAAGAATCACGCTTAAGCTGAATTCGGCCGCTGTCCACGAAGAACTGCTCCCTTTTGTCCGCCAGGTTTATGAAGATTATCATGGACCTGTGGGGTGGAAACATTTGCAGAAGACGGTTGACTTCATCACGGAAATCGTTGAAGAGCAAAACTGGCTCAAGAAGGTGGAGGCAGAATACTCATACGATTTCCAACCGTTGAAGTATCAAATGCACGACAAATTCACTGTCTCTGGAAAGGATGTCTGGTTATCCACATACTTGATACAACTCGGGTCGGAGGGCAAGTTCTTGATGGAAGAGTATCGGCATACTCTCCGTTTCTTGGAGACCTGCGCTCAGCGGGCCTATGCAAATTTCAGGCTTGGAAAAACGTTCCGAGTATTTGTGTACTAATTCAGACGCGGCGCATCCCTGCCTCCCTGCCCTCTTTCTCCTGTTCCGTGAGGCCATGTATCCGTGTCTGACCATTCTAGCCTGTCGCAAACCGATCCGTGCATCGAGGCCGAGCGCCCTGTTGGCTGGCGTCGTCGGTTGTTGCGACGCTATCGCTGGCTGCCGCTGGTTCTACCGCTGGCCGTTTACATGCTGGTAGGGACGCTGGAGCCGGATATGTCTGCCGGCAGCTCGATAGGGGCGCGCGGGACGCGAACCGATCAGAAATCGCAGGCCAGTGAATTGGCGCAGGCCGATTGTGGGACGAGCTACGCGGTTGCTTACACGATAAGGATCACCGCCACCCTTGCCGCCATGATCTTCGTCATGCCGTACTACCGATCGATCCCGCTGCGCGCAGGCGCGTCGGCGTTGTTGGTGGGGCTGTTGGGGGGTGTAATCTGGATTGTTATGTGCAAGCTGGACGTCGTCCGTTGGGGGCTTTCCGCCGTCGGGCTGACCGCTTGGATGAGCCTCGGTGCGCGCCCTGCCTTTGACCCGCTATCGGCATTTGCCGGCCAGTTGCCACTTCTTGTAGGGTTTCTGGCAGTGCGTCTGCTCGGGTTGGTCATCCTCGTGCCACTGATCGAAGAGTTTTTCGTCCGCGGACTGCTGATGCGTTGTTTCGTTCAAGCCGATTGGTGGGAGATCCCCTTGGGCCGCGTCACGGTTGGATCAGCCGTCATCGCGACCGTCTATGGTGTATTGACGCACCCTGCCGAGCCATTGGCTGCGGCCGTCTGGTTCACGCTGATCACCGGACTCTACGCACGGACTCGTAATATCTGGGATTGTGTCGTTGCTCATGCGATGACGAATCTGGTCCTAGGGCTTTACGTGCTCGTGTGGCACGACTGGGTGTTGTGGTGAAATAAAATGGGGAGCCGTAAGACTTGTTGCGGCAGACTATGGGGTTGGGCTGGGTGATCGCGATGATGGCAGAGACTCCCACCAGTGTCGCCTGTAGTTGCCTGGTGCTGAAACTTATAACTGACCGTCCACCAAACGGTATTCTTACCCAACTTATGCTGCCTTTCCCCATTTTCGCATCGTGGCAATCACTGAAAAACTATCTTTGACGTCGCGCATTCGCGAACAGGAGCCAAAGAGGCAACGGAGAATGGTTGGCTCCGTTTCCTCCTGTTTCCTCCTGTTCGTTCAAAATGTGGCCGCTGTCATTTTGAGTGTTGGACATTACGAGACAGACTGCACAATGTGGGAAAGAAGAGATCGCGAGAAGTTGGGTAAGGGTTGCTTCTCATCTACGCTCTACCCTCAATTGTGATTTGAGGCACGAGTGCTGTGCCAAAACTCGATTCTTGGATTAGCCGCTTTAGCGCTAGCCACAGTTGGACAGCAAATAACCGTGGCTAGCGCCAAAACGGCTAATCTCTCCAACCCCCATCTTTAGCCTTGACAAAGCACCCAGCTGTTGAGTTGCACTCAAATGTCGCATCTCACCCACCCATGAAAGGGAGTGATTTGGGGTTGCCCCGGCCGATGCATCCTGAGACTATTCGCAGCCCCACGTTTCTCTGGCCGAAATGTCCGACCGATCATGTCGCGTCGCTTGTTGCGGAGTCCGAAAAGATGAAGCCCATGAGATTCGTTTCATTCAGCTTCGTGAGTATTGTACTGTTAAGCCTGATTGGCTGCCGCTCGCCCTATTATGCCGACCTAGGCGCCGCGTTGGGTGGAGTGGCCGGTGGGCTGGCCGGTGCGGCACTTGGCGATCATTCGGGGAATGCGGTTGGGGGGGCTTTGCTTGGATCGGCCGTCGGTGCTGTCACGGGAGCGGCGGTTGGCGATTCGATGGATGCGGAAGTGGACCGTCGGCAAGCGATAGCCGAAACACGGCGACGTTTGGCCAATGCGGTCTCGCCCGCCGATGTGACGGCCATGTCAGCCTCGGGGCTGGGCGAGAATGTGATTATCAATCACATTCGCGCCAACGGGGTCAAGTCGAGTTTGACGCCAGGTCAGATTATCGAACTGCACGAAAACGGTGTCAGTGAAAAGGTGATCAATGCCATGCAGAGGGAAGGCAGCAGGCAAGCCGGTCCGCCCGTCGTTGTCAACGGCCCTCCGGTAATCATCGAAGAGTCGTACATTGTGCCGCCCTACTGCGGGCCCCCACCTTATCGCCACCACTTTCGCCCACCGCCCCACTATCGTCGACGGCCCGGTGTGTCGTGGGGAGTTTCGTATTCGCGATAGGCTACGTCTCTTGGGTGTGATCTCTGGGTTGGGTTGCGCCGGCTTTGCCGGTGCTCTCAAGACACGAAAAGCGATGCCGTTTCTTCCAAGCACTTCAGCTTTCCGGCAACTCATGGCTGCTTGCCGGTTCACCACAAATGCGAATCGCCAGTTTTGCGTCTCCTGTGACTGTCAACTCGATATCGGTCACTTGACTTGCCAACCACCCACTCGCAAGGATCGACTGTTTTTCGTATGTTCCTGATTGGCTGCCTAGCACAAAAACTTCTGGCTGTTTGGAATTGTGATCAATGATCCAGACCTCTGGCACGCCAAGTTTGGTATAGAACGGCAGTTTTTCGTACGATTCATCATCAGGACTGCGGATTTCGACAACTACGGTCGGAGGTCCCTCGATGTACTGGTTCTTGTCAAGCTGAAACCGATCAGGTGTCAGGAGGACAAGATCGGGACCGCGATAGTCGTTTGGCCAAGCCCCCGACATCGCCACGTTTCGTTCGAGATAAACTCGATTTCCGCGGGGTTGCGCCCAGTGCACGTGCAGCCACAACCACAGCTCGGCAACCAGTACTTGGTGATCGCGATTCGGCAATGGATTCATGTGCAGTACTCCCTCCCACATTTCGTCATGCCGATCCACGTCCCGGTGGCGCCGCCATTCGATAAGACCGGGTGGTGCAACAGATGCTACGACCTTCATCTATTGAAGCCCTCCGCTTGTAGGGAATCTGTAGTACTCACACTCAAGTTCTTGGCAAAGTTTCAGCGACCAGGGGAGCGGGCCATTGGAGAGAACGAGCGGTAGCTCGGAATTGGCCGGCGGCCCCCGCCCTGGGATTCTTAAGATACACTTGTTCAGTATAACTTCTCGGTCACCCCATCTCAATAAGGGCTCCGCCCTTTGTTAATCGTGTAGTATCGACCGTGTTGAGGACATATTGAGCAAGAATGGATCGTTACCGCCCATTTCTTACCTTGCGGTGGGAGCATTCCCACAGTGAACCTAGCCGTCAACGCACCTGCTGTTCGTTGGCAGGCAATGGACGGCCCGTATTCGGGCGAAGCCTTGATGCCGGTCAGATGGAGTAAATGCCGAACGTATTGTTTCCAGCGTCTTTAAGTATTTCACTCGAATTACCTCGTCGGGGCGTTGATAGCTGGTGGTAGACCTGCATTCCATTCGAGCACGGCTTTCTTCAGGCGTGCGGCGATCGCAGGATGTTCAGCTGCCACGTTGCGCGTCTCGGAGATGTCGTTATCGAGATCGTAGAGTTGCAGTAACGTGCCATCGTGGTTGACATAGAACTTCCAGTGACCGTCTCGCACGGCGAGATCCGGATTTGGTTCCTTTTCCGTGCCGGGGCGATCGGGTGGGCGACGCCAGAAGATCGGCGCCTCACGCGATTTTGTCGCTTTGCCAAGCAGAGTTTCAGCAAGGTCTTCCCCATCCAGTTTCGCACTTTTCGGTATTGGCGTATCGGTCAGTGTGTAGAGGGATCGGTTCACGTCGAGCGAGGACAGAATGGACGTGGTGTTCGTTGTGCCTGGTGCGTCGAGGGCAAGCAGGCCCGGGCCCCATACGATCAGTGGCGAACGGACTCCGCCTTCATAAAGCAACGTCTTGGCGCCGCGCAGCGGTCGGCACGAACCGGCGCCCGGTTCCGGGCCGTTGTCGGACGCAATCAAGATCAGCGTGTTGCGTTTCAGCTTTTCATCATTGCGAATACGATCGAACAATGTACCGAGTTGCTGATCCATCGCGTCAAGCACGGCGTAGTAAAGCGCTCGCTTGGTTCCGTCCGAGGCATCTCGCAAGACCTTCGGTGGAAAGAACGGCGAGTGGACATCGTCCGGCCAGAGATTGAGGAAGAACGGCTGTTTGGTCACCTGTGCGTGATCGATGAACGTCAACGCATCTTTCACAAATGCGGCGGTTATGACCGAGCGATCCTCCCAGCGGATTGGGCCGTGGCCGAGTCGGGCGGAACCGAGATCGTGTTTCTTCGGCGGCTTGCCGTCATAGGCGTCTTTCAACGGCAGCACGCGTGGTCCGAGTCCTTCGAAGTTCGTCAGACTGCGATCGAAACCATATCGCGTGATCAGCGGTGCGTTGCCGACGTCGCGCTGGCCGCCCATGTGCCACTTGCCAAAGTGGCCCGTGGCGTAGCCGGCAAGATTCAGCTCACGTGCCAGCACGGGTGCCTTGGGGTCGAGCCACTGTGCCATTCCCCGTTTACGGTTCATCGCTCGGCGAGCAAGATAGGAGTCGATTCGCCATCGCTGTGCATACTGACCCGTCGTCAGGGCAACTCGCGATGGCGAACAAATCGGCGAATTGACGTAGAAGTTGTTGAACCGGATGCCCTCGGCCGCGAGGCGGTCAATGTTCTCGGTCCGCACCGCCTGCCCACCGTAGCAAGACAGATCCGACCAGCCCATGTCGTCGATGAACACGATGATAATGTTGGTCTCGTCAGAGCCGGCGATTCGTTTGGGTGGGCCAAAAACTGCCTTCCGATCCTTCGTCTCCTTCATCCAGCCATCCAGCTTCCGCCTCAGTTGTTTCACTCGCTCTGAGTGCACGGAATCGTCTATGAGGTTGTTCTGCTCGTACGGATCGCTCTTAACCCAATAGAGCTCCTCGCCAGGCCGCTGTTGATAGCGGAGCACTGTACGTCGAGCTGCGGGTGACGTGATTGCCGTCTTTAGCCAACTGGTCCAGTACCCACTGTCACGATGCGCCTTCGTAACATGGCTGGTAAAACGAAACTCCGGGTGAACGTTCTGGATGTACTTCCATCCATCCGAAGTTGTTACTGATCGGATCGGGTAAACATTAAATCTTCCGTCGCCGCTGTGTGTGGTGAAGATCGCGTTGCGGTGTGTCGCTCTGTTGCCCTGGAGCACCGGGAGAAACGAGCGGCCATCAATATCTTTGGGGGTCTCGCCGCCAGCCGCGTCGACGAGCGTCGGCAGGATGTCGATCCATGACACCATCGCATCGCTACGCACACCTCGTTTCACGTGCCCTTGCCAGCTGACAATCAGCGGCGTGCGAATGCCGTCGTCGTACAAATTCCATTTTCCGAACGGCCACTGCGCGCCATGATCACTGGTATGAATGAAGAGCGTCTCGCCGCCAAGCCGGTCGCGTGCGAGATCGTAGACCTGCCCCAGCTCAGTATCCATTTTATGGATCGCGGCGACGTACTTTGCACGCCATTGACGCGTAGTCGGATTATCGACGTGGTTCAGCGGGATTCTTAGCTCTGACGGGTCGATGTGGCCAGTCTTCTCCGGCCAAGGAACGTGGGGCCAGTTTGTACCAACTAACAGGCAGAGCGGCCGATCATCGTCGCGGGCGCGCAACCACTCAAGAGCCTTGAGAATCGCGATGTCCTCGTGGTAGCCGTAATGTCGGGCGATATCAAACCCGTATTCCGCAGTCTGTTTGTAGTGGCCGACCTTGCCGAACGACACGACCTGATAGCCGAGTTCTTGGAGGTAGGCGGGCAGTTTCTTGATCCCGGCTCGTGGTCGGGAGTGATTCGGCTCAGCCCCGTTGTTTGCCGGATACAGTCCCGTCAGCAGAGCCGCGCGGCTTGGTGCACAAGAGGGCGATGCAACGAAAGCGTTATCAAACGTCATCCCGGAGGCGGCAAGTCTTGCCATGTTCGGCGTGTTGACTCCAGGCGAACCGTAAACCGATGAATCACGCCAAGTGTGGTCATCGGACAAAAAGACCACGATGTCGGGTTTCGCTTCGGCGGCAAGAAGCACGGCACTCAAAGTGTGGAGCAGAAAAAAGGCTGAAAGGAAGAGTGAGTTTGGCATGGGCTGAATACAACGTCTGTTCAAGAGGAGCGAGCTTTGAGGCAAGTAGAGTCGGGAGGAATACTCGATTCGAGGCCGAGTGAATCACGAGTTTCTCGGATGATCACCGGTTTCAGTGTACCGGAATTTGACACAAAGGTGAGCACGAAATGCAGCGAAGAAAAGGAGACGGGGGTCTTGTCGATGGCAATGGGACATCGCCCCCGGCAGAAACTCAATATGACCCCCGTCCCCTTTTCGTTCGGATCATCCAGGCCGGAGAAATCATATTGACGGTTTATCTCGTTTTTTCGCCAACCAGGGCGTGGCAATGCTTTCATGGAGCGAACAGCGCATGTGCTCGTCCCTGCATCCGTGGAACAAGAATCACTGCGCTAGCCAATAGCAATAGGGCCCTAGAGCGTCGGCCTTCTAGCAGCCCATACGCCTCCCTGTTTCTCGGTCTGGCTGTGTACGAGACGTGATTTGCGGTATAATGGCCGCCAGTGATTTCGACATGTGGGCCTTGTGCCTCAGAATCTGCCCCAAGACCGGACGGCAAAGATCACGATCGGCTTCCGTGCCTGTAGCGAAAGCGGATCGACGTTCGATATGACTAACATCAAACATCGTTGAGTTTTCACAAAGTTGAGCGACCAACGGGAGCGGGCCATTTAGGACCGAGTGGCAGCTCGAAGTTGGTTGGCGGCCCTGCCGCCCTTTGCAAGCAGCTTTGTAACAGCGACCTGGGCTCCTGCCCAATAACTGGACACTGGGCCGATCCCCCGACCCACCCACAACCCGTTTTCCAGCCGACGTCTTTGCCTTCCTCATTCTCCACAAGGAGTCCACCAGATGAACGCCGCCCCTAAACCGACCCTCACTCGCCCCGCGATCACTCGACGTCAACTTCTACGATCGACGTTAGCAGCCGGAGCTGGGTTGACGATTCTGCCCAGTGGAGTATTTGCCAGTGCCAATCCACCCAGCAACAAATTGAATATCGCCGTGATTGGCACTTGGGGCAGGGCTCGCGCTCATTTCAACAGCATCAAGAACGAAAACGTCGTTGCGTTGTGTGACATCAACGAGCAGAACCTCGCCAGGGCAGCCAAGAAATTTCCCGGCGCGAAACACTACCTTGACTGGCGCAAGTGCCTGGAGCAAAAAGATATCGATGCCGTGGTGTGCGCCACGACCGACCATACTCATGCTTTTGTCGCCAATTGGGCCTTGAACCGCGACATGCACGTGTATTGCGAAAAGCCACTGGCCAATAGTGTGGAGGAGGCACGTGTTGTTCGCGCGAAATGGCTATCCAAAAGGGGCAAACTCGCCACGCAAGTTGGAACACAACGACACGCACACCCAAACTTCGACCGTGTACGCGAGATGATTCTGGATGGTGCGGTGGGGACCTTGCAACATGCTCACGCTTGGGGCAATCGCGAGTTGCGTCGGCCCGGTTATTTACCACCGGCCGGCGATCCTCCGTCCCATCTTCACTACGACCTCTGGATCGGTCCATCACCGATGCATCCCTACAATCCCGGATACTTTGGCGGTTGTCTGGCCTGGAACATGTATTGGGATTTTGGCAGCGGGCAGATCGGCGATATGGGAAGCCACACGATGGATCTGGCCTGGTATGGCATCGACGCGACTTTGCCCACAACGGCCGAGGCATTTGGCGAGGGGTTCAACCCCGATGTAACGCCCGTCGATATGACGGCGACGTTCGAGCATCCCGCCAACGATTGGCGTCCGCCGATTAAGGTCACTTGGTATCAGGGCGCTCATGGCGGTGCGAGAAGGAAGATGGATCCGTACGGGAACAGCCACGGCGTTCTTTTTGTGGGTGACAAGGCCAAGCTGGCGGCAGGTTTCCGTAACCACAAACTGTTGCCACTTGAAGAAGGCGGCAGTTTGGACCATTACACGCCGCGACCGGAATCGAAACAAATTCCTCGCATGGGCGGGTTTCAGGAGCAGTGGGTCAATGCATGCAAGAGCGATTTGAAGTGCGCATGTGACTTCAAATACAGCGCCGATGCCATTGAACAAATGCTACTCGGCCTGGTTGCCTATCGAGTCGGCAAGAAGCTGGAGTACGACAGCAAAGCCGGGCGAGTGACCAACTGCGATGAAGCGAATGAACTGCTGAGCCACAAGTATCGTAAGGGCTGGGTTCTGGATGGGTGATCCGGCCCGGCCTGGCCTTCGGCAACACGATGCTCCCCGACACGCTCGGTATGGACCGGTCTCTTACGTCGCTGCCGGTGGTCAACGCAGCGATCGGCGGCGTGGAAGAAGAAAGGTAGCCGTTCACGCCGCTGGGGTCTGACGCAATTTTCGGTAGAGAAAGCGTTTCTTTACGCGAACACATTTTGTCGCCGAAAATGGGTCTGACCCCTTGGAAGCGAGCCGGCGGCCTACATTCCGTGAACGGTTACGAAGAAAGATAACCACTTCGCGCTAAGCGTAACCGTGCCTGAAGGTACCCAGGCCACCGTCCATCTTCCGCCGGCAGACGCGTACACCATCACTGGTCAATCACTCGGAACCGATCGCCTTAAGCGACAGCAAGACGGCTCGGTAACGATAGCCATCGAAAAGGGTGTCCATGCTTTTGCTGCCGTAGGCCTGAATTTGCGAGATCGTGTGAGAGCTCCGACAAGCAAGAAGTAAGGACAAGCCAGACATTTCGGCAGATGTTGAATACATGTTACGTAGATGACGACAATGGAGGACGAAACCGGGCTGATTTCAGCCTGTTCTATCCCTTGGATTTTCCAACATGAGCACTTTGGCATAGGAGAAATGTGATCAAAACCTCAAGCCGAAGAACGTTTCTGAAGCACGCCACCTCAGCAGCTGTCGGGGCTACGGCTCTGACCTGGGGCACGCCTTCGCTCACGGCGGCCGGAGCCAACGAGCGGCTGACCGTTGGGGTAATTGGTATGTCACGTGGGCGCCTGCTGGCGCGGGAGTTTGCCGAGCACGGTGCGAAAGTCGCATACGTATGCGATGTGGATGAAAAACGACTTGGTCAAGCACGAAAGGAGACGAAAGCCGAGCATGCGGTGACCGATCTGCGGCGAATTCTCGACGACAAGTCCGTCGATGCCGTGGCCATCGCAGCGCCTGACCATTGGCATGCCGCAATCGCTTTGCTTGCCTGCGATGCGGGCAAACATGTGTACGTCGAAAAACCGTGTTCGCATAACATCCACGAAGGCCGGCTGATGATCGAGGCCGCGCGGCGGAGCGGTCGCGTGATGCAGGTTGGAACTCAGACTCGCAGCACCAAAGTATTCCAGGATGCCATCGCTCTGGTCCGCGAAGGGGCGGTCGGTAAGCTATTGATCGTGAAGACATGGACCAGCCAGCGGCGAGTAAACATCGGCCACTGCCAGCCTACCGCCCCGCCCGCTGGTGTGGACTACGACCTCTGGGTTGGCCCGGCACCGATGATGCCTTTCCAAAAGAATCGCTTTCACTACCTTTGGCATTGGTGGTACAACTTTGGCACCGGGGACGCAGGCAACCGGGGTGTGCATCAAATGGACATTGCGCTATGGGGCATGGACATGAAAACTCATCCTACGCGGATCGCCGGGTTCGCCGGTAAGTTGTATTTCGATGATGATCAGCAGTTTCCCGATACCGAGTACGTGACGTTCGAGTATCCCGGCGATGGTGCCGATCGGCCCAAACAACTTCTGGTCTATGAACAGCGAATCTGGACGCCCTATGTGCAAGAAGACTGCGAAGATGGTTGCACATTCTACGGCGATGAAGGGTATCTGACGATCGATATGCAGAAAGGCTGGAAGCTTTACGGTCGAAAGAACGTACTCCGCAAAGAAGCAAAAGGAAAATACAACGCGGGAGACCATGTTGCGGACTTCATGGATGCGATTCGGAACGATCGTTGTCCAAATGCCGATATCGAGATCGGCCACCTGTCGGCCACCCTTGCCCACTTGAGCAACATCGTGGGCCGAACTGGGCAGCGGGAATTGACGTTCGATCCGCAAACTGAACAGATCATTAACGCTCCGAAGGCAAACGCGCTGATGCAACGCACTTACCGTGAAGGCCACTGGGCCGTGCCAAAGGGTGCATGACAGGGGGCTACTGATGGGACGGCAACAAGATGGCAGTTTCTTCTTGCCGCCGGCCTCGCGCCGACGGAGAGATGTGGGTGAAGACAAGGGCTACAAGCCCATCGACCCTGATTCGGAAACCAGAAAGGAAACCAACGATGAGTGACCGTGATCTGAACCGTCGAACGGTGTTAGGGATGCTGGCAGCGGGGCCGGCAGCGCTATCCATGATGACCAAAGTTTGCTCTGCCAGTAAAGCAAAGGAGAATCTCGAGATGCCCAAAGTGTTGATGCCGATCGGTGATGCTACGGAAGTCATGGATACACTATATCCCTACTTTCGCATTCCCGAGGATGGTTTTCGTGTCGTTGTGGCCGGCCCCGAAGCGAGGCTGTATCACATGGTGCTGCACGAAGTACCGCCCAACAGCGACGTACCGTGGGATATCACTCAGGAGCGACCAGGCTACCATCTAAAGGCCGATATCGCCTTTCGTGATGTCGATCCGGCGGAGTACTGCGGCATGTTTGTTTCTGGCGGACGGGCGCCTGAGTATCTTCGTTACGATAAAGACCTGCTGCGGATCACGCGACATTTCTTCAAGGTGGGGAAACCCGTCGCCGTGGTCTGCCACGGTGTCGAAATCGTCAGCGCCGCCGGCGTACTGAACGGCCGTTCGATGACGACCGTTGGTAAATGTGCTCTGGATTGCGAGCAGGGTGGCGGCAAATATCGTTACAGGCCCGTGGTCGTTGACCGAAACCTCGTGAGTGCCCGCACCTGGCACGACAACACACCGTTCTTGAAGCAGTTCATGAAAATGCTGAATGACTATCGATCCAAGGCGTAACAAATCAAGGAGCTTGATCGAGTGACGATTTCATCGATTGAACAGGTAACCAAAGTGCGTCGTGATATGCTCAAACGCGTTGGCTCGCTGATTGCATTCGCGCGTCTCGCGCTCATTGGCGAAAACACTTCAGGAACCGTTCTTGCCGCTCGACTCTCGGTCCTCCTTCTGCCGGCGTTTATATGCCCATCGAATATGGCGGCCTCCGAACCACTGCCGTTGGTTGTCCTGTTGGGCGATTCGATCCGGATCAATTACCAGTCGGTTGTTCGCGAAGAGCTGAGGAACAAAGCAAACGTCTGGTCACCCAAGGAGAATGGACAAGATACGGTCTTCACGCTGCGGAATCTCGGGAAGTGGCTGAAGGGCCGTGACGTGAAAGTCGTACACATCAACGTCGGCCTGCACGATCTGTTTCTCTTGGCTGCGACAGATAAGCCACGTCACTCCTTGGCGACTTACGACAAGAACCTGCGGGCAATCTTCTCGCAATTGCGCAAGTTGACTGACGCGAAAGTTGTTTTCGCTCTGACAACGGCAGTGCTGGAAGAGCGGCAGGCCAATTCGAAGACGTATGGCCGCGTCGTGCGCAGGAACGTGGATGTCGATGCGTACAATGCCAGGGCTCGAAAGATCGCGGATGAATTCGGAATTGGAGTGAATGATCTGAACGGATTCATGAAAAATGCCGGCGTCGAAAAGGTCCTTCGTGAAGACGGTATCCATTTGTCGCCCGCCGGTTGCAAGATGGTAGGAGCGCGGGTCGCCGAGGAGATTGGCAAAACGCTGATTGCTCCGGAGCGATTGGCGCTCAGCCGTGACGGCCCAGCCGATCGTGTGCTCGCGATTCGCGCGAGAATTGATCGCAAGGATGTTGCTTGGTTGCGCGACGTGACGCGAAAACAACTTCGCGGGTGTCGCGTCCAAGGGAAGGGAGGCATCTGGTTGCACACACCGGACGGAGTCGGCAATTATCGGGCTCTCTGGACACGAGACTTTACGTACATGATCGAGTACGCCGGCGACTTGCTCGACGCCAACGAGATCAAGAAATCGATACTGTATCTCTTGGCCGGCCAGCGCGCGGACGGATGCATGCCCGACCGCGTCAACGTGGCAGGCAAGGGCGTTCCCGGACCGGGGCCGGAGCAGTCTCCGTTGGCCGATCATGCACTTGACAACGATGCGTTCATGGCGCGGTTGGTGTGCTGTTTTGTACGGATGACGGGCGACCTGGAGTTCTTTCGGCAAGTGGAACCTGCTATTCGCAAAGGACTGGACCATACACGGCGCGCGGCCAATGGCCTGGTCTACAATCCCCCTGATACGCCCCTGTGTCCGTACGGGTTTACGGACACGATCGCCAAGACCGGCCATCTGCTGTTCTGTTCGGTGTTGTATTACGATGCGTGCTTGCAGATGGAACGGTTGTGTCGCCAAGCCAAGTGTGGCGATCCGGACGAGTACCGGCGCCGGGCCGAGTTGATCAGCAACAACCTTGATTTGCTTTGGAACGATGACGTCGGCATGTTCTGGGCGGCGGATCACGACTGTAAACAAATCGACGTTTGGGGCAGTGCATTGGCCGTGCACGTTGGCTGTGCGACCGACCAGCAGGCGGATCGCGTTGCCCGCTATCTCGTTGTCCACTACGACGAAGTCGTGCAGCGGGGACAAGTGCGTCATCT
>JAJSAJ010000228.1 GCA_024274855.1 Planctomycetota bacterium
ACTGCTGTTTTTTCGGTTGATCGACCCCAACGGCCTTGTGCCGTTGGTGAGCGAGTCTATTGAGCTAAGAGCAACATGTCACTCCAAAGTCCCGCTCCCTCCCCGCCGCCGCCAAAAGCGGCAGGGAGGGAGCGGGAAGGGGCATTTCACCACATCACGCTAGCTCACGAAACTTATTCACCCATGGGGGTCCCTTGAGAACCGTTCTCCTCCATTTGGCTAAAGTGTTACAAAAAACCACTTTCGGTCCCATGCAACACGGGCAACGTGGCACCCCATCCAAAGATCATCGACCGCCGAAGAAAATCTAACGAAGCAGGGCCTCGAACCAATTGCGAGCTACCGCTCGAGTACCGTAAACCCGCTCCCGTTGGTCGCTATACGTGACTCAAAATGATTAACTTCTGCTCGACAAGCATACTAAACAAAACCAGGCATCGAGCAAATAGACGTTTCCGTGACTTTGCACGGAAACGACCTCTAAACCGAAGAGGCCGAACAACATCACGCCCCCCCAATTCCTTGTGTGACAACAAGTTACACCATCCATTCCGTTCCAGCCCTCTCGAAAAACTCTGCTCACAATCCGTTCCAACGCTAGCAGAAACGGCTGGCAAGATGGTCCACAAGAGATCGAGCTCCCTGCCGCGCATACCGTGAATCCGGGCATTGGCTTTGCACAGGATTGCAGACCGAATTGAAGGCCGATTTTCACGTTATGTCCAGACCGGCCCCTTTTGGACACCTTCACAGCCAAAGACGCAGGGGTCGCCGAACGTTTTTTCATGCAATACGAGGTGTTCGGCCGAAATCCCCCCACAGAGCAGCCATTTCGCTATAATGCCCGGTGACCGGTCGGAGCGTCACGTAGCCACGTCATGGTGCACACTTTGTGGCAACCGCTTGAACATCAATGCGCGCAAACCCATAACGCTGGTCGGGGAACAATCCTTTTCCGGACAAGTGTTCTCCATGATCGGTACGCGTGAACGGGGCCTTGCGACTTCGTTTCTCGACACAAGGCTCCTTGACACAACAAGCCGGCTTCCGTTTGGAAACGTCTTACGATGTCCAACAGCAGAACCTTTTGATTCGGAGAACTCGGTATGTGCTCAAGAGAACAAGCGGCCTCTCTTAAGACCGTTGATCGTTTGTCCCGACGCGATTTTGTAAAGGCGATCGGCGTGGCGACTGCCGCGGGGAGCGTTCTGGTCCCGACCATCCCCGCAGTGGCACACTCCGCAAGTCACGACCGTCGAGCGAAAATCGCTGTCAAGCAACTCTACACAACCTTGACGCCCGAGCAGAAACAAGTGGTTGCATTGAGCTGGGATGATCCCAAGCGAACCCGAGTCAGCCCAAACTGGAAAATCACCAAAGCCACGGTCGGCGATTTTTTCCGTGCCGACCAACAGGAGCTGATTCGCGATATCCTGAAGGCAATTACCAGTGAAGAAGGATATGAGAAGTTCATGAAGCAGATGGCGGTCGATTGGGCGCCGGGCCTGCCACGTTATACGGTCGCGATATTCGGTAACCCGGGCACGGATACGTTCCAATTCACGTTGACTGGCCGACACCTTACGATACGTGCCGACGGCCGACCGTCCAAGAAAACGGCGTTCGGCGGACCAATTGTGTATGGGCCTGCTCCGAAAGCAACCGAATCCTCCAAGCATCCCGGCAATGTCTTTTGGTACCAGGCCAAACGGGCGAATGAAGTATTTCAGATGCTGGATGGTCGACAGCGCAAAGAGGCGTTACTCGATCGCGCGCCCGTTGAGACGGCGATTTCATTGCGTCAGTCCGGTAAACTGTTTCCCGGCATCGCCGGTTCGGAACTCGCCCCCGACCAAAAGAGACTGTTGCAAGCCGTCTTGACCGACGTGCTGGCCCCTTACGGCAAGACGGATGTCGACGAAGCAATGCGTCTTATTCAAGCCGGCGGCGGACTGGACACAGTCCATATCTCGTTCTACAAGAAGACCGCATCCGGGTATCCGGATGGCGACATCGGACGCGATGGCGTGTGGGATATTTGGCGACTGGAGAGTCCAACGTTGGTCAGTCATTTCCGTGGTGCTCCCCACGTTCATGCCTATTTTCATGCCGGCCGACGCGAATAAATGACGCGAATAAATGACACTCTGTCGTTTCACCATGGAGGGGAGCGGTCGTTCAACACTCGCAGATTTGCTTGCCGGATGGAACTCGGGTATCTTGAATCGTTCGTGCGTCCCATGATTGAGTCGTGCGGAATCGGCCCGAGTGGTACGGGCTCGGCCAGTGTAGCCGTTCACGCTGCTGGGGTCTGACGCAATTTTCGGCGGAGAAAGCGTTTCTTTACGCGAACACATTTTGTCGCCGAAAATGGGTCTGACCCCTTGGAAGCGAGCCAGTGCCGCAACACAAATCGACTTTGCCCGCCGGCAGCAATCAACAACAATAAACGTCGGTGCGGCCGTTACCATCATTCCCCCAAAACAGACCCGAGTGGGAGTCGACCATGTTCCGGAACGTCGTCTCGTCGTGGACTATTATTCTTGCCGCCTTTGTCGCGACTCGATGCGCGCACGCCACGCCACCGCTGCCCGAATCGTATTCGACGCTTCTCGGACAGTTTCAAGACCCGCCGCCCGAGTTCCGGCCCGCGCCTCTATGGGTATGGCACGACAAAGTCAGCACGAAAAAGATCAACCGGGACTTGGATGATCTGAAGGCGACCGGTTTTGGTGGCGTCTTTATCCATCCTCGCTATGGTTTGATCACCGAGTACTTGTCGGACGAGTGGTTCCGCCTGGTAAAAGAGACGAACGAGCGTGCCAAACAGCTTGGGCTGAAGACATGGATCTATGACGAGAACTCGTTTCCCAGCGGCTTTGCCGGTGGGCATGTCCCGGCTGAAATGCCAAAATCGTACAACCAGGGGCAAGGATTCGTCATGAAACGCGTTTCGGTCATTCCAAAGAATATATCCAAGTACGAAATCGTCTTGTCAGGTAGCCCTTCCAGCCAGGACGCCACCGGAAAAGTGAAACCGGGCGATCAAGGCGATTTCTATCTGTTTGATAGGGTCAGCTACCCGCACAGCAAATGGCACGCCGGCTTTACATACGTCGATTTGCTTGTTCCCGGAGTGACCGAGAAGTTCATTGAAGTCACGATGCGCGGTTACCAGCGGGTACTCGGCGCCGATTTCGGCACGAGTGTACCTGGGATTTTTACGGACGAACCCAACATCCGACCGCCGCTAGGCCAGTCGATTCGCTGGACACCGGCGTTATTCGACGAGTTCCGCCAACGCTGGGGCTACGAACTCAAGACGCACCTGCCGTCACTGTTCGATGAAATCGGTAATTGGAAGCGAGTGCGGCACGACCATTACCAGTTGTTGCTCGAACTGTTCATTCGGTATTGGTCCAAGCCTTGGCACGAGTACACGGAACAGCACAACCTGAAATGGACAGGCCACTACTGGGAACACGGCTGGCCGAATCCCGTGCACGGCGGCGACAACATGGCAATGTACGCCTGGCACCAAATGCCAGGCATTGACATGTTGTTCAATACGATGGACCAAGATGCCATTCAATTCGGTAACATCCGTGCCGTCAAAGAGCTTCGGAGCGTTGCGAACCAGATGGGACGACGACGCACACTGAGTGAAACATACGGTGCGGCCGGTTGGGAGCTCCGCTTCGAGGACATGAAACGATTGGGCGATTGGGAATATGTATTGGGCGTCAATTTCATGAATCAACACCTGACGTACATGAACTTGACGGGAGATCGCAAACATGATTTTCCGCAGGGGATCTGTTACCAGACACCCTGGTGGAAGCACTACACAGTGCTTAACGACTACTTCGCACGGCTATCGGTCGCACTCTCCACCGGCCAACAAGTCAACAGGATACTCGTCCTCGAGCCAACATCCACGGCATGGATGTATTACGCGCCGGGAAAATCGAACGAAAAGCTCGCACGCATCGGTGATGCCTTCCACGCATTTCTTACCGATCTTGAGAAACACCAGATTGAATACGATCTGGGCTGCGAAAACATTATTGCCGATCACGGCAGTATCGATGGGAAGTCATTTCTGATCAAACACGGTCGTTATGATCTTGTTGTCTTGCCTCCGTATTTTGAGAATCTCAACGCACCAACTTATAAACTGCTCAAACGTTATGTCGATGCAGGAGGACGTGTTCTGGCGTTTTCAGATCCGCCTTCGTTTCTTGATGGAGTTCCCAATAACGGCACTCGACAGTTGGCTCAACAGACGAATTGGCAACGGGCGAATGCCGTCTCGACGGCGTATGACCAGTTGGCGAACCGGAGTTTTCGCGTAATACAGCCAACGGCAATCCGGGGAACTTTGCTGCACATGCGGCGCTCGCTACAGGACGGTGAACTCCTGTTTCTCACCAACTCGAGCCTCACGGAACATTCAGTCGGCACGTTATCGACCCGCGGAACTTACGTCACTCGTCTGGATCTGTTTACCGGAAAACCGCAACCCTACCCGGCAGAATCCAAATCGAAACGACTGAAGATACAATTTGATATTCCACCAGCCGGCAGTCTTCTGTTATTTGTCAACAACAAGCCGGGGCTCGGAACCAAGCCTATTGCGTCACATGCATCAACCCGGGTTTTGCCGGCCCCGCCCAGTACCGTCTCGCGACTGGCACCGAACATGTTGACGTTGGACTATTGCGACATCGAAGTCGAAGACAAGAAGTCCGAGGGGCTCTATTACTACAGCGGCGGAATCAAGATCTGGCAAGCACACGGATACAAGGAGAATCCGTGGGTCTCCTCAGTTCAATGGAAGAGCGATTTGATCAATGCCGATCACTTCGGTCCCGATACGGGGTTCGAAGCCCGCTATCCCTTCCATGTAGACAAGGGAGTCGATATGACGTCGCTGCGGGCCATCGTTGAACGGCCAGGGCTTTGGCAGGTCGACATTAATGGGCATCGCATTCGGGCCACGGTCGACCAATGGGCAATCGACAAGACGTTTGGCGTATTCGACATTGGCAAGCACGTGAAAATCGGACGCAACGAAATCACGATCATCATGCATCCGATGTCCATTCTTGCCGAACTCGAACCGGTCTATGTTATTGGCAATTTCAATCTGAAGGCACAACCACATGGCTGGAAACTGGTGAAACAAACGAAGATGAGACCAGGGTCTTGGAAACGCCAAGGCCTGCCATTCTACCCATACGACGTAGCGTACACCAAGACCGTGACAATCCCAAAGTGCCGGCGTGTGGTCGTGCGGCTGGATGATTGGAGTGGAACGGTGGCTGAAGTGCGAGTCAACGGACGACGCGCCGGCATTATTGGCTGGAAACCGTATGAACTGGATATCACACGCTTCGCAAAGGAAGGTACCAGCCAGATCACCGTGATCGTTACCGGCAGCTTCAAAAATCTGCTCGGCCCGCATCACAATGTGACTCGACGTGGCATCGTGACGCCCTGGAGCTTCAAGTTCGCTCCGCAAAAACAGCCACCCGGCGATGCCTACGACTTGCTGGACTACGGCCTGTTCAAGGACTTTTCGATCATTGTGCAATAAACGGCGGCCGCTTCATCCTGGGAAGGGATGCGGCCGATTGCGTGCCTCGCGACCTGCCCGCAGCTATCCACGCAGGCATTAACAGAAAGACCATGATGAACAAATGGACTGTCCTTTGGATTGCTGCGTGGTGGCTCGTAAGCGTGGCAAATGCGGCGGATTGGCCGACTTACCAGGGCGATTCCGCACGGACCGGTTACACAAACGAGCAGCTGTCGGACTCCCTAACCACGGCATGGACCTACCGCGCCAAATGTCAACCACAATCCGCATGGCCAACTCGAAACCGTGAACAGTTCGATCGGGCATACCAACCCGTAATTGCCGGTGACACGCTACTGTTCGGTAGTTCCGCGGACGGCAAGGTCTATGCACTGGATGCTGGAACCGGCGATGAACGTTGGACTTTCTACACAAACAGCCCCATTCGCTTCGCACCGACGGCGTGGCGAGACCGGTTGTTCGTCGCCAGCGATGACGGAAACCTGTACTGCCTGACCCTGAATGACGGAAGGCTCCTTTGGAAGTTTCAAGGTGGAGCTTCTGACGATATGGTATTGGGCAACGAGCACATCGTATCGCGTTGGCCGGTTCGCGGGGGTCCTGTCGTCGCCGCCGACGTCCTCTATTTTGGAGCTGGCATCTGGCCCTCCGAAAAGATCTTCATCCATGCGGTTGATCCCAATACGGGCAAGGTACTTTGGTGCAACGACTCGACCGGTCGGATCGAGATGGATCAACCTCATCCGACCGCACGTGCCAACAGCGGCATTGCGTCCCAGGGCTATCTGGCCGTGCTCGACAACGGCCTGATAGTCCCGACGGGCCGAGGCGTGCCTGCCGTATTTGATCGTCGAGATGGCACATTCAAGTATTGTCGCTTGCAACAAGATTCACACGCAGGCGGCAGCGATGTGGTTGCCGCGGATGGATACTTCTATCACGGCGGTGCGAGCTACGATTTAGCCAGTGGGACTGGACGCGGAAAACTCGGGGCTCCCGTCGTCGCCCATCCCAATTGGATTATCGCCGCACGCAACGGCAAACTCGTAGCATTTGACCGGCAGAACATTTGGACAGAAAAGGAACAGGTGGATCGCAAAGGTAGCAAGCGAACCGTTCGCCGACTGGCAAAGCCGGCTTGGTCCGTTGACCTTCCCGACGAGGCGCATGTCCCACGGAGGTTGAAGCGAGGCACGCAATTGCGACCGGGAAACCGTATGGGATCAACCGCCTGGAGTCGTCCCGCGTTGGGTGACGCTCCCGGAGCGATCATTGCGACGGCCGACAAAGTCATTGTGGCAGGCAACAACTGCGTGCTGCTTATCGACATTCAGTCTCGCACCATCATCGACAAACTGCCGGTGGAAGGCGTTGTCCACGGGCTGGCTGTTGCCGATCATCGACTCTATGCCAGTTCGGACCGTGGGATGATCCGTTGTTTCGAAACGGCAAGAGAATCGACGGATTCCAACTCCCCGACCAAGCTGTCCCGCGCGGTTGCAGAAAGAAGCCAGCCTGAGACGACACCGGATCCGGAGCCACACGACCTTGTCTATGCCAACGCTGCCAACGAAATCATTCGCAGAACAGGAATCACACGCGGCTACTGCGTTGACCTGTCATGTGGCGATGGCCGCCTCGCTCTGAATCTTGCAAAGCGAACCGAGCTCAGAATCTACGCGGTTTCCGACGATGCCGATCATGTTCGGGAAATCCGCCGCATGATCGACGAAGCTGGACTCTATGGTACGCGAGTAACCGTGCACTATGCTGCTCCAGCCACAATCGGCTATCCCAACTATTTTGCGGATCTGGTCGTATCCGGCCGGTCGGTAACAGACGGGGCTGCCGTCGTTCCGGCAGAAAAGGCACATCAACTTCAACGACCGTACGGGGGCGCGATTTGCATCGGACGGCCCGAAGAAATGCGATTGGATATACGGAACGGGCTGGCGGGAGCCGGTTGGTGGACACACCAAAACACGGATCCGCAAAACACGCTCTGTTCGAGTGACGAGCGAGTTCGCGGCCCCTTGGAGATGCTTTGGTATCGCGACACACAATTCGTAATGCCGAGCCGACACGGACGCGGCCCAGCCCCTCTGGTGGCCGACGGGCGCATGTTCGTCGAAGGACTGAATGGCCTGCAGGCGGTCAATATTTACAATGGTCGCGTTCTCTGGGAACTTCCGCTCGAGAACATCCTATGGCCTTACCACGGGGAAGCTAGTTTGGGAGTGGCATGGACCGGCAGTAATTACTGCGTTGGCGACAAGAGCGTGTTCGTTCACACGGGCAACAAATGCCTCAGAATCGATGCCGCAAGCGGCACAATCACCGCCGAGTTGCTCCCCCCGCCACGGCCCTACGGCAAGGCGGGAACGTGGGGCTATATAGCCCATCAGAACGGCCTGCTCTTTGGATCACTGGTCGATGACAAGTACCTGGTCGAAGCATGGTCATCTCGTTGGTCGACCGAGCGGCTCTATACCGAATCGATCCTGCTGTTCGCAATGGACGCCCAATCTGGTGAGATCAAGTGGACATTTCGGCCGCGTGATTCGATCCGGCACAATGCAATTGCGATTGGTGAACACTCGGTCTATTTGCTCGACCGTCCACAAGATCCAAACGACACACTATTCAATCCACCTCGAGTATCCAGCAGCACGGGCCGGCGCTCGACATCCATGGGCACTCGGGAAGGTAAGCCGCTGGGTTGGCTGGTGCGCCCCGATCGGGGGCGTCTGGTGGCAATCGATTCGCGGAATGGCAAGATCCGGTGGGAGACGAACAAGAACGTGTTCGGCACGATGCTGGCCTGTAGTCGCAAATACAAATTGTTGCTCATGAGCTACCAACCATCTCACCAGCCGACTCGACAGTCTGAATTGGCGGACCGGATGGCCGTCTATCAGACGCGTGATGGAAAGCGACTATGGCTCATTCACGCCGACTACGAGTCTCGGCCGATCGTGAACGGCCGAACCATCTACGCGCAACCCGGAGCCTGGGATCTGCTGACCGGTCGCCGGCTCGACTTTCAGTTTTCGCGATCCTACGGATGCGGGATTCCCATCGGATCGACAAACCTCCTGCTCTACCGGTCCGCAACGCTGGGGTATTGCAGTGCCACTTCGCAACTCGGACAACGGCTTCACCAAGCCAGCCGAATCTCGCAAACAGGCCAGGCCCCTGTAGATCGAAGCTCGCCCAGCCCGGCAACCGGGCGTCCCGAGCAATTGGCGCATAAGGCACGAACGGAGAACTATGGTGGGATTCGTCCCGGATGTTGGGTTAACGTCATCCCCGCCGGCGGACTGGTTCTGATGGCCGATTCCGCAAGTTGGTGCACGTGCAGCTATTTGAATCAGGCAACCTGCGCACTGCAACCACGCAACGCAACGGTCCCGCGCAACCGCGACAACCGAGCAAGCGTTCCCAACCGTTGAGTCATTCGCGCCGCAGCCGAGCGTGGCGGGACCACACGGGGCGATGCCATTTCGTTGTTTGTTTCGTATCTGTTTTTTTCCAGTCCCGAAGGGACGGCCCTAAGAATGTTAGGACCGTCTCGTTAGGACTTTTCGGTCGCGTGGAAAGGCCACCCAGAGTTACGCCGATGCTCGCATTGGCTCCACCCTCGGCACGTGATAGGACTGTGTCTTCGGCGTGGAGGACGCCACAATGAAGCGGAGCTCTTGTGAGCATGGACCGATTTCTGGTTCACGCGTCGAGTCGTGAACGGTTACGAAAAAAACAGACTGGGGCCCTCGAGGCGAGCCCCACACGACTGCCGACTCAGGACTCGCTCACAACCGAGTCACTAAGCCAAGGGCAAATCGTTTTCAGGGTCAACGGTACTCGCTTCAGGAGTCTCTGGTGTAACCGGTGCGTTGGCTTGTTCTTTTCTCCTGCGGCGTTGCTCCCGCTTCTCCTCGGCCTTTCTCTTTTTTTCCATCTCTCGGCGACGTTTTTCGAACGTGTTTTGATTTTTTGCCATGAGTACCTTTCAAATTGAGCGTCACAAGCCGGAAGGCTCAGAAGTCTCCAGACCACTTGGCCACTTTCCGCTGAAGACTCACGGAATTAAACTGGTTGTACATGAGCAGCAAGGCACCCTGAGCGGCATATCTCTCAAATAACCCCGCGATCAAACCCTCTTCGCCCGGCCAAGGATAGGCGAAAATTACATCAAAATCATCCGGCTCAAGCCCCAGCTCTTCATAGGCGTCATCCGCATCGGTAACGAGCCAGAAAAACTCCGCCGTGGTGTCGGCAAGTGCCTGTTCCGCAAATGGCTCGGCACCCGAAGGAACAAAACTGCCCTGAATAAAATCCACGGGCAGACCAAAGTCCCCGGAAAGACGCTGGGCCGCATCGACGAGACCTTCCTCAATCTCAATGCCGGACGCCTGAAACCCAAGCATTGCGGCCAACGATGCCACAACTCCGAACCCGCTTCCCCACTCGCAAAACGAAGAACCGGAAGCAATGTTGGCCTCGGCTATCGCACGCAGTGCATAATAGACCGTCTCGAAATCACTTGGCACGAAACCAGCCGCGCGAACCGGACTGTCTTGAACAAACCGGCCGACTCTGGAATCCGCTTCGCGAAGAAAAACGTCGACATCTTCGGGCAAGTCCGAGCCGATTATCGAGATGTCAACATCCACCAATGGCACATCAAACCATCCTGCGACGCTTCGGTGCGCGCCATACGGTTTGCGAGCGGCAGCCACTATCCCGATACCACCTGTATCCGGACAACACCTACCAAACGCGATTTACGGACAGACGAACACGACGCCGTGCACCAGGCAGTTCCAAGAAACGGAGCCACACAAAAAACGGCCGCCCAATCAACAGACTGTCACCGGGCGGCCGTATTGTGTGATTTGACTCGCCAACTCAGAACGTATCCAGACGCATACCATGGCTATGCGAATCGCCCATCTCGCCACGACTCCACGCTTGTCTCGCGACAACGTTAAGAAACATGGCGAAAACGGGAACTCGCCGGTTTTCGTCCGGCCTGACGATGAATCCATGCTCGTCGCACAATTCATGCAACCGCGTCGTACTGCAACGCCTCAGTCGATCACGCGCACGTTCTCGGCACGCGGGCCTTTAGGACCACGGCCTTCCGTGTATTCCACTTTTTGCCCCTCGTGAAGACTCTCGTAGCTGCCCTCGACGAGCGCCGAATGGTGAAAGAAAATATCTCCCCGCTCACCCTCGATGAATCCGAAGCCCTTGTCCGTCAGTTTCTTGATCGTACCTTGCGACACTTTACTACTCTCCTGGCTAGCACGAAAAACTGCTAGTACACGACCTGCGCGCCGTGCTACCCACGCAGGCCAAGCGACATAATGGCCCCATCGAGGGCCGTCAAAGCGGGGAGCAAACTGAACTAAGACTTCGAATGAATCAGCTACCCGAGAGCGCCAGGTTTCACCACTGCCGCCCTGTCGAAGGGCCAAATCAATTGGGAGCCGGCGGCCCAAATACCCTGCTTTCACAATGCAGTTTTCAAGCCGACCGGCGAACATCTAGCGTCGCCTTCGCTTCCCTAATGGTCAGTTACCCTAACATGTCCCCCCGATATCCGTCAATCGGGGTGTGATCCAGCCACCTCGGTTGTCGGGCCTTTCCCAGTGGCCAAGCTCTTCGCCTCAACATTTAGACGGTCCATTGCCGCCTGAACCAGGGCCACATACCCCTTAAGCTGTGTACTATCCAGGTCCGCAGGGACCTGGATAGGGTCGCCTCCGAGCAGAAAAACCTTGGAAAATGGCTTCGGAATGAGCAAATCGGTCCAGCTGCCTCGGATCCTCCAACATCGGGTGCATGAATATGCCGTCGGAACGATGGCCCGGCCTGTGCGGGATGCCAAATAGACGATCCCCACACTCATTTTTCGACTGGGACCTCGCGGACCGTCCGGCGTGATCACGATATGCTTGTCTTCCGCCGTCCTGATGAGGGTCCGGATGGTGCCGCGCCGAATGCGATTGGTCGAGCCCCGAATCGAGGAAATCCGATTCAACCGGAGCACCTGCGCGACAAACGAACCATCGGTATGCTCGCTGGTCAAGGCGGCCGTACGGCGATGCCTGCCCCCGAACGTCGGAACGATCATCGAATCGTGCCACACACAGTAGAAAAAACAGCTTCGCGTGGACCGCGAGTAGGGATTGGTGTCGGAGGTTTCCTCGCGGAAATCCAGCCTGAGCGTGCGGAACAACGCCCACATGCCGACACTGAAACCAGTGGCCGCGAGCTTGACTAAGATTGGGCTTCGTATCTTCCAACCGATATTTCCCGTTTGGAGTGGGACGGAAGCCAATCCCCCATCCATAGAACCGACAAAAGGATAACACTCGGCACAACCGAGTCAATGGGCGAAGGGACTGGCCGGGCGTGCCGAAACCGACTCTCCGAAATGGCATTTTATCCGTATGGACATCCGTTTCCCGAAAACTGCCGGCGGCGGTGCGAGAATCGGCCCTCCCAGGTGATCCACCAACGGCAGTGACCGCTAGCTGGGGCAACCGGAAGGCAAAGGACCGCTCGAGACATTTAGCATTGACGAGTCGAGGTTTGCTGCTATGCTTAACTGCTGCAGGGGTGAAGCGGCGGTCAATATATCGACGCCGACTCACTTTCGACCAGTTGGTCTGCCCGACGCTTTCAAAGAAGCCTTCGGGCCTCTCAGTTCGGCCGCGATTGGATGATCTTGCCCCTGTTTCTTGCCCCGCCACGCGGCCGGGCAACTTGTTCTGTGTGGTCGACTTCTCAGCGATAGCCTCTGAGTCATCCTCTATTCAGGGCAAACCCTTTTATCCGACTGCGGCACGATCCTCCGCGTTTTCGCCAGTGTCGTCGCCAGGCAGTCCAATCGCTGTTCTAACGAAAGTTGACGAATGAATTTTGACGAAATGGGGTTGGATCCCCAGGTTTTGCGCGCTGTGACGCGCCAGGGCTACTCCACCGCAACACCGATTCAGAGCGGAGCTATTCCATTGATTCTTGCCGGGCACGACGTTCTGGGCTGTGCCCAGACCGGGACCGGAAAGACGGCCGCCTTCGCGCTGCCGATTCTCCATCGCCTGTTACCCGCGAAGCAAACGAATCATCGCAATAAACGCAAACAACAGTACCGGCCAATTGGAGCATTGGTACTGACGCCAACACGCGAGTTAGCAAGTCAAGTCCAGAAGAGCTTCGCCACCTATGGACGTTGCACGGACCTTCGGCAGACCGTAATCTACGGCGGTGTCAGCCAGAATCCACAGGTCAGCGCACTGCGGGCCGGCACCGACATCGTAATTGCGACTCCGGGACGCCTGCTGGACCTGATGAATCAGGGACACGTTAAACTGCACGACCTGCAGGTATTGGTACTGGATGAAGCCGACCAGATGCTGGACATGGGCTTTATTCATGACTTGAAGAAAATCGCCAAGCAGGTGCCCGCGGAACGTCAGACGCTGATGTTCTCCGCCACAATGCCCTCCGAGATCCGGCGACTCGCGTCCCACTGGCTCGACAGACCCAAGACGGTACAAGCCACTCCGGAAGCCTCGACTCCCGATAAGATCGAGCAGACCGTGACGTTCGTCGAAAAGCCACAGAAGTCGGCGACGCTCGTTCGATTCCTGCAGTCCGCCGGTGGACAACGCCACCTCGTCTTCTGCCGCACCAAGCGGGGCGTGGATCGCGTGGTTCGATATTTGGAACGTGCGCGGATCCATGCGATGGCCATTCACGGAAACAAGAGCCAACGGGCGCGGGAAAATGCACTACAAAGGTTCTCTTCACAACGTCCTCCGGTACTGGTCGCCACCGACGTCGCCGCGCGAGGCTTGCACATGCCGAACGTCTCGCATGTCGTCAACTACGACCTGCCGGAAGTTCCAGAACTCTATGTACATCGCATAGGACGCACGGCACGGGCCGGAGCTACGGGAGCCTCAATTTCGTTTTGCAGTGCCGACGAAAGGCCTAGCCTAAAACGCATCGAAAGACTGATCAGACAGGCCGTCAAAGTGCAGAAGCTTCCCGAGCGTGGGGAGGGTAAATCCGATCTGGTCCAACAGCCGGCTGTCACAGGACCTGAAGATCCGCAAACGCGGCAAGGACGCGGCTCGGCGCGAAAAAGTCGCAACGGAGCATCACACAGGCCCTTCAAATCCGGGCGTCCAGCAGCAGCAGGCAGGAATCGCCGCAAGACGTCGCATCGCAAATGAAAACGGCGGACCGTCGACCAAGTCTTGCGTACGTTCCGACTTAGGATTCGCCAATCAATAACTGTCGCGTTGCTCCGCGTACAGACCCCCATGGGCTTGCCCCATGGGTGAATCAGTCTCGCAGCTAAGGAGCCTCGCCACACGAACGCCCCTCAGTAAACGCGACAATAATTGATTTGAAGTTCTTAAGAGCATCCAAATGGCGTAACACTTTAGCCAAATGGCAACCACATCGGAACGCGTGCACCCAAGCCGACCTTACGGCACGACGGGCAGCAGAATGTGCGACGCTCGTCGCGTGTCGTGGTAGACGGTCTGAGTTGCCGTGCATACCTGAGCATCGACACCAAACGCATGGCCCGTGTTCGGGTTGCGATCGAAGCGTGGGAAATTGCTGCTCGAAATCTCGACGCGGATTCGGTGCCCCGGCAAGAAAACGTTGCTGGTCACCCAAAGATCGATCTCGTAACGGTATTCCCTTTCGGGCTCGATCAACGTTGGCTTGTCCGCCGACCGCCGAAATCGGGCGCGGATGATCCCGTCACACAAGTTGATAGGGCGCCCATCCGGGTAGACATCGACCAGTTTTGCGGTCCAGTCGGTATCGGGCGCGCTACTGGCTGCGTACAAAACGACCTTGACCGGTCCGGTCACTTCGAGTTCACGCGTCAGTTCGGCACTGGAAAAAACCAATACGTCATCGCGCTGCTCGACGCGAGTCTGGTCCCGAGGTCCTGCGGGGCACCCGCCCAGATTGCACCCGCCGAGTGTCGGAACCGGACGCTCGGGATCGTAAACGTACCGATCGATCGGTTCGAAGTTCGGTTTTTTTGTCCCGAGCGTTCCGTTGCCATGAAGCGAATTGGCTGATCCGCCGCTATGGAAATAGTAGGGTGTATAGTTGGTACGGGCCAAAGGCCATTGTTGCTCGTCGCGCCAAATATTACGTCCCATCACGAAAAGCCGGATCGGTGGCCATTTCTTGGCACCCGTCTCTTTGCCTTTCAGCCAGTGGTCGAACCACTTGGCCGAAATGGACGTTAAATCAATAACGGCGTCTTTCCCAAAACTCAAGTCACCGACCTTTCCGTCCCGGCTGATTCCGTGCGTCCAAGGCCCCATCAAGACATGCTGATGACGACGGGCCTCGGGAGACTGCGATTGGGTGCGCACGGTGTTTACGTGATCCAACGCGCTTTTGGCAAACAGATCGTACCACCCTCCGACGACATAAACGGGGGTTGTAATCTCCGACATGCGGTCACGAATACTGGAACCGGCCCAGTAATCGTCGTAACGCCAGTGGGTGACCCAGTCGCGCAAGTAGGGTACCTTACAACCGATCGCGACGTCCCAACGGCACAGCGGTAACGTGCGAAACGCTTCGTCCCATCGATCATTGCTCCAACCACGAACCGTCGCCTTCTCCGATACACCGGCCCCCCAGCCCATCAGCAGTGCCAATTGATACGCGCCGCCCACATACGCAATATCGCTGTACGGATCGACCAGTGGCACGACGGGCAGCATTGCTTTGAGATACTTGCCCGAACCGGGCGCGGACATCCATTGGGTGTACCCGACATAAGATCCCCCAGCAGTCCCGATCTGACCGTCCGACCACGATTGGTCGAGAATCCAACGGTGAGTATCCCTGCCGTCTTTCGCCTCGTTCATGAAGGGAACCCAGTCGCCCCCGGAAGCCCCCTTGCCTCGGCAATCCTGGCTGATGAAGACATAGCCACGCGCCGCGAAAAACCGCGCCTGCCCATTCTTCGTACTTCCCTTGCCGTAGGGTGTTCGCGATAGCAGAACAGGAAACTTACCGTCGGCTTTGGGTAAGAAAATATTAGCCGACAACTTGATTCCATCACGCATCGGAATCTTGACATCTGCTCGAACATCTACCTCGTACTGAGGTTTCGCAGCGAGTGCCGGACCGTGCCAGACGCACACGACAACCAAGCACGCCATCCAGTGTCGAAGTGATTCTTTTTTCACAATGTCCCCTTCCTCTTATCTTGGTTTCAAAATGATTCGTATCATGGTAACATAACGGCCGTCTCGAAAACACAGACCGATTCATACGGCAGATGGAGTATACTCGTCGCACGAAGTAACACAGCGTGACAGGGCGCCACCCCATGATAGGTTCGTTCGTCTCGCCTGACCAAGGTGTCCCAACCAATGCTCAAGTGATGCGATGGGCGACAGGCCGTGCTCCCTGCCGACGTTTTGATGTCGAAAATGCAGGGGAAGCGTCGACCTATTACTTTTTAGTCTGCGACAGACGCGCACGTCTTGCCAAGAATGGGGTCCGGGTGTGTCGGCGCTCGTGTAGCCTGTTTACAGAGCCGGCCGATCTGATCTGGCAATGGCACGCCCGACCTGGAATCACGTTGAAATGCGGTACTGCTGATGACTGTATTGGCTCTGGTTACAAAGCTGGAAGACGTCGTTCCGGTCGTTGCGTGGGGAAGCCAATTTGCCACGGCACGCCAAACGACGCTGACGGTCCTCTGCTGGACCAAGTCGTCGTTCGAACAGTTTCCGCTGCTCGTCGATACGCAACACGAGCGTGAAGCGAATGAACTGGTCGACGCAGTCAATGACTTGATTTCAGGCACCGCTGGGGACGATCAGGTCAAGGATGTCTTGTTGCCGCACCGAGACGTCTACGTTCGCCGATTGGCAAGTCCGAATCCGGTTGAATCCATTTTGCAACAAGCAAGGATCGAAGACCCTGAACTGCTGGTAATTGCGGGACACGACTCGGCAAACCAGCGTGGTTCGGATGATGCCGTGCAAGCAATCCTGCGGCAATCTCCTTGCCGAACAATCGCCTTGCATGGTGGCCCCACTCGTTCGTGTAACGGACATCGTATCTTTGTGGGCATCAGCGACAGCCCGCATGATTCGTCATCCTTGTTCCTGGCTGCCCGGATGGATGAATCATGCAATTCACGTGTGATGGTCGCGCGCACCGAGGCGGATTTTGAAGACGAAGCTCTGGAAGTCGGCCGGCGCGAGCTTGGCCAAATGATGCGGGACGTCGGGATGCGAGTCAGCCCGCGAATCAAACGCCAGGTGTTCCGCGCTGGCAATATGCAAGAAATATCCGCGGCGGTTGAACGACACGACATGTTCTTTGTCGGGGCCGAGCATCTCGGAAAGGTGCACGATTTCCTGCAACTGACTTCCCATCCCACAATCGGGGTTGTCAAGCGAGCCCCCCCGCTGCGCCGATGGTGGCGACGCAAACGTCACATTCGATGGAACCCACTGCTTAGTCCGGCCGACTATACCGATCTACTCCAGACACTTCGACGAGGCTCGAAGCTGAACATCGACTTCCTGGTGATGCTGGGGCTTGCCGCAGCCATCGCATCACTTGGCCTGCTTCAGGATTCCCCCGCCGTCGTCATCGGTTCGATGCTGTTGGCCCCGTTAATGACGCCGATGCTTGGCAGCGGTCTGGCGTTGGCTCAAGCAAACCCGAAACTGGGCCGCTCGGCAATGTATGCGATTCTGATCGGTTTCTTGCTGACATTGGGCACCAGCTTCGCCATTGCGTGGCTTACGCCGGGCGAAGACATCACTTCCCAAGTCATTGCTCGCGGAGATCCGAATCTTCTCGATCTTGGAATTGCTGTCTTCTCAGCCGCAGCCGGTGCCTACGCACTAGCTCGCCCAAATCTTGCCGGCACGATTGCCGGCGTTGCCATCGCCACGGCATTGGTGCCTCCACTCTGTTCGGTCGGTATTTCGCTCGCCTATCATGACCTGATCAACGCGATGGGAGCGACGGCCCTGTTTGCCACAAACCTGGTCGCCATTATCCTGGGTGCGGCCGTGACATTTCGTCTGATGGGGATAACGGCCAAACGAGCCGAGGCCAGGCATCGTCGCTGGGTCCTTCGTACGGCCGGCACGCTCGGAATCATCGGGCTCATCCTGGTCATACCTCTGGAACAATCTTTGTTACGGACCATTGAACTCGGAAAACCACAACCGAGAATGTACCCCCTCACCAAAAGCGTCGCCGATGCTCTCGCACAATTCATCGCTCGCCGTCCTGAAATCGCTCTGGTCTCCGCCGGGCGACCAGGCTCCGTGTATTCCCAAGCGGATGTCGTCATCGTGATCAGCTCCCGCCGAGCGGTGAAGCAAGCTCTTGCCGATCAACTGACACAACTGATCCGTCACGAGATGCAGAACGATCAACTGAAAGTCAATGTTCATTGCGTGCGGGAAAACTGGGCCGATCCGGCAAACAGCAACAAAGAGCACCCTCCGCCGCCCCCCACCGACTCGGACTGAATCCTACAGGCTCCAGCCCGCGCGATGCTTGCCGTGGACGAATTGATTGAGTTCAGGATGGCTGGTACAGGTCATGTTGGGCCCATCCCATTCGAGCTTCTTGCCGGCACCCGCACGAATAGCCAGATTGCCAAGCAGAATCATCTCGGTCAAAGCGCCTGCGTGATCGACGAAGTTCGAGAAAGCAGGACGTCCCCCTTTGCAAGCGGTGACCCATTCTTGGAAATGATTGCTTTCACACCGTGGGATCGTGGGCGTCGGAGCCTTGAAAACGTTCTTCTTGCCGGAACTCCTCACAGAACCATTTCCCTGAGTGCTAAACCGTTCTGATTATCCGACTATCCTGCGCCGTTTGCAAGACAGGGGACGTGCAGGGCGTTTTGAACAGGAGCCAACAGCAAGGCGAGTTCTCTGTTGGCTCAACCTTTCTTGGCCGGTTTTCCCGTGGGTAACTTCTTAACGCGAATCCTGCGAAGCTCCACCCGACTGTTGTGGCCCAACAGCCCAAGGTGGCCGCTGTTGCGTTGAAGACCGGGGTGCTTCTTGTGCACGGCAGGCGTGACCACTTTGTCCAGGTCCGCATCCAGGACGACATGCTTGTTGACAATCACCGTAATCCGGCGTCCACGACAGAGGATTTACTCCTGGTTCCACTGCCCCGCAGGCTTCAAGGCGCCCTTTTTCGCCGGTACGACGTCGTAGATCGACCCGTGATACTGGGCCGGACGCAACTTTCGTGGAAAGCCGACGTTATCCAGGATCTGGATCTCGATTCCGTCGTACGCCGGTCGCTTATCCAACAATGGCGTCCGGATCGCGATGCCGTTATTGGCGCCCGTGGCCAAACGAAACTCGAAACGCAAACTGAAATCGCTGTACTCATCCTCGGTGAACAAATACCCGCCACCGTCGGCAGGGCATACCAACAGGCCGTCTTCGACGACATATCCATTTCGACTTGCTCGACGCAAAATCCAGCCATCAAGGTCGCGGCCATTGAACAGCGAAACGTACCCGTCTTCTGCCGACGGTCGGACGAGTGCATCTCTTGGACAACCGCAGTCATTCGAATCAGAATTGCCCGCAATCGTCGGAGAAGGACCCGAGCTCGAAGCCGTCGCGATCGCTAAGCATATCAGTGTAAAGAACATCATTGAGGATACGGACCATCGGACCATTCGTTCATCTCCATGTTATTGCAAGACACACCTACTCAGACCACGAACCGGGGCCTAACGGCCGTCCGTTGGTCAGTGACAACAACGTAGTCTTTATGATCGCGGATGTACGTTACCGGATAATCATCACCCGGTTGACCGAACAGGGCCAGACGCAACACGGTATTGGCCCAGTCCAATGCGATTCCGTTCCGGCAATAGAGGCGGATTCGCCGAGCGCCCAGGATCTGGCGCATTCCGAGCGTGATGCCTTTGCGCGGATGCCCTTCTAGATTACCACCGATTTCAGCCCGAATCGCGTTGATAGTACGCGTGAAATCGTTCAGATAGACCAAGCGAGGGTCTGAATCGCGGACATTTGGCTCCGGTTCATTGTAAGCAACGTGCCCGTGAACGCCGATGCCACCATAGCACGTATCGATGCCACCTACCGACTCGATCTTGCTTTTCAACGTCTGCACATTCCGGTGATCCGGGAAAATCAACTGCCTGGCCGGAAGCATCAGTTTCCGCCGAACGCGGCTGACAAACGCTTCGTCAAACGTGTGGCGAAAACTGAGTGGATGGTCGGGCGGCAGTGCGATGCCATTGTCATCACAGTGTTCGTCCATCATAAAGAACCAGCAGTTTTTCAGGCTGATTCGCTCGGTGTTCACCCTGTCGGCCAGGATCGGGTACTGGCCAATCGGGCCGACCGGCAGTATGAGCCGTGTCACTCGGTCTCGGGCATTATTCGCCTTGATCTCATCGGCAATCGACTCGGCAAAGTGCTGATGCAGCACATCGATATCTTCCAGGATCGCCAGATGCTTTCCCGCTCGATCGACCATCTGTTTCCGTGACATCTTCAGCAGCTTGCGAATCTCGGCCTGTCTAGTCATGATCTCTTTGTCCTTCCAGCATGCACGTATCGCCCATCAAGACCGCTATCCCCTTCGTGAAAGGCCACACACCACGCAACTTGGCGGGGACGCCTGGCCAACAACCCCCGGGCCTCCCTCACCCGCGAATCCGTCAATCGGCTTTAGCAATTTCACAGCCGATCCAAAGGGCTCTTGACGCCGGTGGCGCCGAGCGTGCTGACATGCGTGTAAATCATGGTCGTGTTAAGATCCTTGTGTCCGAGCAACTGCTGGATGGTACGGATATCGGTTCCATCCTCCAGCAGGTGCGTAGCAAAGCTGTGTCTGAGCGTATGGCAGCTGACCCGTTTTTCGATATCGGCGCGCCGTACCGCGGCCTTGATGGCTTTCTGGAGCGACGAATCGTGGATGTGATGGCGGCGGATCTGAGGCGATGTCGCATCCTGCTCCTGCCGGTCCCTTTCCGTGGAATCGGGGCGAGGATCAGTGCTTAGTTTGTGCGATGGGAAAACGAACTGCCAGGCGAAGTCGCGTCCTGCTTCTGGATATTTTTTGGCCAGCGCGTAAGGCAGCCAGACCCAACCAGCACCGGCGGCCAGATCTCGACCGTGCTGTTTTCGGACTCGATCGATCTGGAGTTTCAGATCATCGACTAGTCGCAGGGGGAAGGTGACCATCCGATTTTTTTCCCCCTTCCCATCGCGAACGCAGATTTGTTGTCGCTCGAAATCAACGTCTTTGATGCGCAGGCGGCAGCATTCGATGGCGCGCAGTCCGGCCCCATAAAGCAGGCTGACCATCAGATGCGTGGCACCTTGGGGAATTTCAGCAAGCAGCCGTCGCACCTCATCGGTGCTCAGCACGGTCGGCAGCCGTTGCGGATGCTTCGCACGCACGGCGTCGATCGTGATATCCAACTCCAAGACCTTTTGGAACAGGAACAGGAGTGCCGAGAACGCCTGGTTTTGGGTACTGGCAGCCACATGGCGATCGACCGCCAGATAGGTGAGGAAGATATTGATTTCCTCGTTATGCATTTCGGACGGATGCCGCCACTGGCCGTCACGATCGTGGTGAAAGCGTAGAAACCGCTCGATCCACTGGAGATAGGCTTTTTCGGTCCGTCGCGCGAGGTGCAGGAGGCGGGCCTTATTGCGCACCTGGTCCAGCAGTTTCGGCTGTCGATCGTTGGCTGTTTGTGCGCATGTCACGGTACGTCCGAGCCCTATTGATTAGCATTTCATGAATATCTCAATACCCAGCATTCCGAATATATATCACGATCATGTTGACATCAAGCGGCTTGCCTGAGACAATTCCAGTAATATTGTGATCCTGAATATCACGACTTCCTTTGAATAATAAGTTATCCG